>NZ_BOQB01000233.1 GCF_018332475.1 Bacillus sanguinis
AAACAAACGTTTGATTAACCTAGAAAAACACCCATGTACGGGTGTTTTTCTGCTTAATCTTTAAAAGTTACTACTATTATCGCTTATTAATCTCTTCAAGTAAGATTTTGTTAACAAGCGGTGGATTTGCTTGTCCTTTTGTAGCTTTCATAATTTGACCAACTAAGAAGCCAATTGCACGGTCTTTACCGTTTTTAAAGTCTTCGATAGATTGCTCATTATTATCAAGAATTTCTGTTACAACTTTACGAAGTGTACCCTCGTCAGAAATTTGAACAAGACCTTTTGCTTTAACGATTTCCTCTGGGTCTCCACCTTTTTCAATTAATTCGTTAAATACTTTCTTCGCAATTTTAGAAGAAATTGTACCTTTTTCAATTAATTGAACCATTTTAGATAAACCAGCAGGCGTTAATGCAACGTCTTTTAATTCTTTTTGTTGCTTGTTTAAGTATGCAAGCACTTCACCCATTAACCAGTTTGATGTTAATTTCGCATCAGCACCGTCTGCAACAGTTGCTTCAAAGAAATCAGACATTTCTTTCGTTAATGTTAATACGTGTGCATCATAAGCTGGTAAGCCAATTTCTGAAACGTAGCGAGCTTTACGTGCATCTGGAAGTTCTGGAATAGAGGCACGAACTGCTTCTTTCCACTCATCATCGATGTAAAGTTCAACTAAGTCTGGCTCTGGGAAGTAACGGTAATCGTCAGATCCTTCTTTCACACGCATTAAAATTGTTTTCTTCGTTGCTTCATCATAACGACGTGTTTCTTGTTGGATGATACCACCAGATAATAATTCTTTTTCTTGACGCACTTGCTCGTGCTCAAGACCTTTTTGTACGTAAGTGAATGAGTTTAAGTTTTTCAGTTCCGCTTTTGTACCGAATTTCTCTTGTCCAACTGGACGAAGAGAAATGTTCGCATCACAACGCAAGGAACCTTCTTCCATCTTACAATCAGATACGCCAGTGTATTGAATGATTGATTTTAACTTCTCTAAGTATGCATATGCTTCTTCTGGCGTACGCATATCTGGCTCAGATACGATCTCGATTAAAGGCATACCTTGACGGTTATAGTCTACTAACGAACCATCAGCTGTATGCGTTGATTTACCAGCATCTTCTTCTAAATGAAGACGTGTAATACCGATACGTTTCTTTTTACCGTCTACTTCGATTTCAATCCAGCCATTTTCACCGATTGGCTTATCGAATTGAGAAATTTGGTAAGCTTTCGGATTATCTGGGTAGAAATAGTTTTTACGGTCGAACTTCGTTTCCGTTGCGATTTCACAGTTTAATGCCATTGCAGCTTTCATTGCAAAGTTAACTGCTTCTTTATTTAAAGTAGGAAGTACCCCTGGGTATCCTAAGTCAATTACACTTGTTTGTGTATTTGGCTCTGCTCCGAATTCTGTTGGACTCGCAGAGAAAATTTTCGAATTTGTTTTTAACTCAACGTGAACCTCTAAACCAATAATTGTTTCTAAATTCATCTATGCTCGCCTCCTTACAGACTTGCTTTTTTTGTATGATAGTCTGTTGCTTGCTCAAACGCATGTGCAACGCGGTAAATTGTCGCTTCATCGAAGTGTTTACCAATGATTTGTAGACCAAGTGGCATGTTGTTCGCACCGAATCCACATGGAACAGAAATCGCTGGAACACCCGCTAAGTTTACTGGGATTGTTAAAATGTCGTTTGCATACATTGTCATTGGATCATCAACTTTTTCGCCCACTTTAAATGCCGGAGTTGGCGTTGTTGGTCCAATAATAACATCGTAGTTAGCAAATACATTTTCAAAGTCGTTTTTAATTAATGTACGTACTTGTTGTGCTTTCTTGTAGTATGCATCATAGTAACCAGAGCTAAGTGCAAATGTACCAAGCATAATACGACGTTTTACTTCATCACCGAAACCTTCGCTACGTGTGTTTTTGTAAAGGTCTAATAAATTATTTACATTATCAGAACGAACACCGTAACGTACACCATCAAAGCGTGAAAGGTTAGCAGATGCTTCAGAAGAAGATAATAAGTAATACGTTGCTAGAGCGTATTTAGAGTGTGGAAGAGATACTTCCTCCCAAGTTGCGCCCATACCTTCTAATACTTTCAAAGCAGCTAGTACTGACTCACGAGCTTCTTCGCCAACACCTTCTCCTAAGTATTCTTTCGGTACAGCAATACGTAAACCCTTAACGTCGCCTGTTAAACCAGCTAAGTAGTTTCCTACTTCAACGTTAGCAGAAGTTGCATCCATGCGGTCAATGCCTGAAATAGCTTGTAATAAGTATGCATTGTCTTCTACTGTACGTGTAATCGGTCCGATTTGGTCAAGTGAAGATGCGAATGCTACTAATCCGTAACGAGATACGCGTCCGTAAGTTGGTTTTAAACCTACAACGCCGCAATATGCAGCTGGCTGACGGATAGAACCACCCGTATCAGAACCTAGAGAGAATAATACTTCTCCTGCTGCTACAGCTGCTGCAGAACCACCACTAGATCCGCCTGGAACGTAATCTAAGTTCCATGGATTTTTCGTAGCGTAGAAACCTGAGTTTTCATTTGAAGAACCCATTGCGAACTCGTCCATATTTAACTTACCGATTGTAACTGTGTCAGCAGCTTTTAGCTTTTGCACAACTGTCGCATCATAAATTGGATCAAAGTTTGCTAACATTTTGCTCGCACAAGTAGTACGAAGACCGTTAGTTACAATGTTATCTTTTACACCAATTGGCATACCGAATAATAAACCATTATCTTCAGCACCAATTTTCGCGTCTAATTCTTTCGCTTTTGCGCGTGCGTTTTCTTCATCTAATGTAAGAAAAGCTTTTACGTTATCTTCAACATCCGCAATACGTTTGTAAGATTCTTCTACTAAATCCGTAACGGAAATTTCTTTGTTGTTTAATTTTTTATGTAACTCTGATACTGAATGATCAAATAATGACATCGAAATTCCCCTCCTCTATTCTAATACTGCTGGAACACGGATTTGATTATCTTTGTGATCCGGTGCATTTTTTAATACTTCTTCAACTGGTAAACCCTTTTCTGGTACATCTTCACGCATAACATTTTTCATAGTTAATACATGAGTTGTTGGTTTTACATCTGTTGTATCTAATTCATTTAACTGTTCTGCAAATGTAACAATTGCATCTAGTTGTTTTTGAAATTTTTCTGCTTCTTGATCAGTAATTGCAAGACGTGCTAAATGTGCTACGTGCTTTACATTCTCAACGGAAATTCTTGACACGGCTAGGCCACCTCCATAATATATCGTTCAATCTACAATACTATTGATGATACCAAATTTTCAGTACTTCAAGCAAGTCAACACACGGCGCTTACGGCATTTTTACATAAAAAAAGAAAGGCAAACGCCTTTCTTTACGATTTACTCTTTATCTAACGGTTTATTTTTCGGAAATCTCTCGTTATCTTCTTCATTATCACGAATTGTTTTTTGTAATACAAAACAAGACATCGTTAAAAATAATGTTCCAATTAAATAATATCCTTTTACACTAAGCGTTTCATCTAACGTATAAATTCCAATTAGCATACCTGAAAGTGCACAAACAAATGAAGTCCATGCTAAAAACGTGAACGCTTGCGTATTACGTCTTCTCATCGTTCTCCCCCTCGTTAGCTGTACATCCATTATAGATAAGTATATTTACCATGATGGATTTTTATGTAAATTCTAGTTTTATATTTATAAATCTATCATAAAATAATACTATTTTAAAGACAGTTTTCTTTCTAATCTGAAAAAACAGTTAAAATAATTGACATTTTTTTCAATTCTACATAAAATAAAAATAAATATTACGAACCTCGAAATATACGGGAGTGGAATTAATTGTTGCAATATGAACATTTTTTAGACTTACTGCTAGATAACGCCAAGAAACTTTTCTATCCTGAGGAATGGGTAAGCCTAGATTTAACACTTTCTAAAACAGAAGTATTTTGTTTACTTTGGATGGAGCGAAATACAGATATTACAATGACAAAAATCGCTGACCTTCTAGATATACCAATGAGTACAACGACAGGCGTTGTAAATCGCCTTGTAAAAAAGGGATATATCGAAAGGTACCGTGATGAAAATGACCGACGCATTGTATTAATTCGTTTAACAGAAAACGGTGTAATGCTCGTTCAAGAAGTAAAACAAAATGCAGCCCATTACTTTAACCTAGTGACAGAAGCATTATCAGAAGAAGAAAAAGCATTCTTACTACAGATCTTCCAAAAGATCATGAATCACATTGCTACGTCACAGCAAAAAACAGAAGCAAAGGTTTCTACACCTAAAATGAAAAACATTCCGATTGAATAAAACCCTAGTTGGGTTTTTATTCAATCATTTATTTCGCCACTCGTAATATTCGATACTCGAAACAAAGGGGATATGAATGATGAGAATTATTTTGTATACAGGTAAAGGCGGCGTAGGAAAAACTAGCATTTCAGCAGCAACAGCACTTCAAAGCGCAAAACAAGGCTTAAAAACTTTAGTAATGAGCACAGACCCAGCTCATAGTTTAGGAGATTCATTTGGCATAAAACTATCTTCTGAACCATTAGAAATTCGTGAAAACCTATGGGCACAAGAAATTAATACGATTTATGAGATGGAAAAAGGCTGGGGGAAATTACAAAAATATATTACGCTACTCTTCACTTCCAAAGCAGCTGATGATATTACAACAGAAGAATTAACAATGTTCCCTGGTATGGAAGATTTAATTAGCTTACTTCGCGTACTCGATTATTATAAACAAAACACATATGATGTTATTATCATTGATTGTGCGCCAACAGGAGAAACATTAGCAATGCTAAGTTTTCCAGACATGCTCGGCTGGTGGATGGAAAAACTCTTTCCTATTAAAAGAAAAGTTTTAAAAGTTGTTCGTCCTGTAGCTCAACCACTTCTTGGTGTCCCCCTTCCAACCGATGATATTATGGACGAATTAACAAGTACACTTGAACAGCTCGGAGAAATGAGAGACATTTTATCAAACCGAGACATAACAAGTATCCGCATCGTTGTAAATCCTGAAAAAATGGTCATTAAAGAAGCACAGCGCAGCTTTACGTATTTAAATTTGTACGATTATAACGTAGATGCCATTATGATCAACCGAGTCATTCCTAATACTGTCACCGATCCTTATTTTCAAGCATGGAAAGATACCCAAAAGAAATATAAAACATTAATTCAAGATAGTTTTGATCCACTTCCTATTTACGAAGCTCCAATGTTTGAACAAGAAGTTGTTGGCTTACCTATGTTAGAACGCGTTGGAGATGCTTTATTTAAAATGGATCATTGTCCTACTGAAGTGAAATTTAATGGCCGTACACAATATGTAAAAAAAGATGGCGATGAGTATATTTTCGTTCTGTCCATTCCCTTCTCTAACAAAAGTGAACTTGCATTAAATCAAAAAGGTGATGAGCTTATCATTCGTGCTGGTTCTGTTAAACGAAACATCACATTACCAAAAACGTTAACACACCTTTCTATTCAAGGAGCAAAATTCGAAGATGATGTACTAAACATTCGGTTTGGAGGTGTCGTGCATGCATGAGGAACTACTAAGAAAGGTAATTCATGCAAAAATAAAAGTCGGTATGAATATATTAGAAGCGTTACCTGCCCCAATCCAGCAATCCGCTAAGCAAATGCTAAACATTTTACAAGAGGAGCTAGCTGCTTATGTTGCCGAACAACCGCAACCTGAGAGTAATTTAAAAAGTATTATAATTGAATAGTTATATCCTTGTAGAAGGCCTCTCTTATAGGCTTTCTATCCCTTTATTGGAGCTGATATAAATTGATGAAAACATCTTCTGTAATACACTTTACTACTCTTACAATCTGGCTAATTCCATTTTTATTTTTTATTCATAACCTTGAAGAATCTTTCCAAATGCCACAATATCTTGCTAATCAATTTTCAATTCATTTTATAACAAGCCAACAATTTTTCATTGCCATTTCCGCATTAACAATCTTTGTCTTACTTATCGTCTTTCTATATCAACTAAATTTCTTGTCCTCTATATACTGGATTATTTTTATTCAAGGGGCTATATTCTTCAACTCCGTTCAACATATTATTTTGTTTTTCATTTACCGTTCCTATAACCCTGGCGTAATATCGGCAGCTTTCATTTTCACCTTTTCGATTTTCTTTTTTTCATCCCAAAAACACTTAATTCATAAAAAGCAATTCGTAATTACACTCATTTTCAGCTTATTTTCTTATCCTATTATAATTTGGATTACCTTACTATTCGCTAGCTACTTTCATTCATAAAAAAAAGACCAGGAAAACTCCTGGTTCATTACTCTACTTAACAAACATTGGATTCTACGTTATACAGAATTGGAAGGTACAGAATTAGGGTTTGTTTGTTAAGTAGATTATATGTTGAACGAACTAACAGCGGAGGGGTTCCTACTGTTAGTCGTTAAACCCAATAATTATTTTACGATTTTTTCAAGCTCCTCAAGTGAAAGATCTACTGAAATGGAACCATCATTTGTTTCTTTCTTAATTGCATCTGTTACTTCTTTTGAATGATATAGTTCAATTACTTTTTTCAGTGTTGGATCATCTTTATCTTTTGTACGAGCTGCGAAAATATTAATATATGGCTTCGCATTTTCATTCTTTGGATCTTCTAAGAAAATTGGATCCTTTGCTGGATCTAACCCAGCTTGACCAGCAACACCGTTATTAATAACTGAAGCTGCTACATCTTTTAATACACGAGGTGTTTGCTGTGCGATAACCGGTGTAATTTTTAACTTCTTCGGATTTTCAGCAATGCCGCTTGGATCTCCAAATAAGCCAAAGTCTTTCTTAAGCTTTAATAACCCAGCTGCATCAAGAAGTTTTAATGCACGTGCTTGGTTCGTTGGATCATTTGGAATCGCAATTTCTGAACCATCTGGAATTTCATTTGCTTTCTTATGTTTTTCAGAGTACAAACCCATTGGTGCAATTTGCGTTGTACCAACAGCTGTAATATCTAACTTATGCTCCTTTTTAAATTGCTCTAAGAAAGCAATGTGCTGGAATGAGTTTAGTTCAATATCTCCATCAGCTAACGCTTTATTTGGCGTCGTGTAATCAGAGAACTCAACCAGTTTAATTTTAATTCCTTCTTTTTCAGCTTTCCTCTTCAAAATTTCCCAAGCATCTCCATCCGTTCCAGTTACACCGACGCGAACTACTTTTTCTTTCGCTCCTGCCCCCGTGTCTCCACTTGAGCAGCCGCTTAATGCTGAAACACCTACAATCGCTGATAATGCAAACGCTAAAATTTTCTTCATTTTCTTTTCCCCTCTTCCTTTTTATGATCTACGTAAAAAGACTTTCGCAAAATAGTTTCCTAAGTTTTGCGCTACCTGTACGAGAATGATAAGTAAAACGACCGTTACGAACATAACTGACGTATCAAAACGTTGATAACCATATGTCATTGCTAAGTCACCAAGACCGCCACCACCGACAAGCCCAGCAACTGCAGAAAATTCAATTAAACCAACTGTCATAAATGTAACACCTAAAATTAATGGCGCTAACGCTTCTGGTACAAGGATTTCAAAAACAATTCTAATTGGTGAAGCACCCATCGCTTGAGCTGCTTCAATTACCCCTTTCGGAACAGAAACAAGATTTGTTTCAACCATTCTAGCGATACCAATTGATGCAACTAACGTCATCGGGAAAATTGCTGCTGCTGTTCCAATCGTCGTTCCGATAACACTTCTTGTTAGTGGGCTTAAAGCTACTAAGAAGATGATGAATGGAATCGGACGAATTGTATTAATAATGATATTCAGGATAGAAAAGACCCATTTATTTTCTAAAAAGTTTCCTTTTCTCGTCACATATAATAGTAAACCTAGAGGTATACCAAGAATTGTAGCGAATATAAGGGTTACGATTACCATTAAGAGGGTATCCCCCGTCGCATCTACTATGCGAGGCCAAAATATACTCCAATCAACTCGCATGAGCTTCTACCTCCTTCAGCTGCACTTGCAGTCTTAGATGTTGTAATGCTTTTTGAATTTCCCTCTGTTCACCTTGCAATTCTACAAGAAGATTTCCAAATAGCACATTTTGAAGTTCAATAATATTTCCGTACAGTACATTTACATCCACATTATAGTTTTTTGCGATATATGATAGTACCGGCTGTCCTGTCTCCTCACCAGTAAATGTTAGGCGATAAATCTGACCACCATTTTGAATTTTCGCTAAAACACTTTCCGGTAAATGATCATTAATAACTGAGCGTACAAAGTTTTGAGTCGTCTTTGTTTTCGGTTGTGTGAAAACATCAAATAGTTTTCCTTCTTCAATAACTTTTCCTTTCTCCATTACAGCTACACGGTGACAAATTTCTTTCACAACATGCATTTCATGTGTAATAAGAAGAATTGTTAAATTGTATTCTCGATTTACTTTCTTTAATAAATTCAGAATTTCTGTTGTTGTTTCTGGATCTAAAGCTGATGTTGCCTCATCACATATAAGAATATCTGGTGATGTTGCAAGTGCTCTAGCAATACCTACACGCTGCTTTTGTCCGCCTGATAGCTGCTCTGGGTAATTATTTGCCTTATCTTCTAACCCTACAAACTTCAGCAGTTCATTTACTCTTTCTTTTATCTCATTCTTTGGTACTTTCGCTAACTTTAATGGATAAGCAATATTCCCAAACACTGTTCTTGAATTAAATAAATTAAAGCTTTGAAAAATCATCCCGATTCTTTGTCTTAGCTTCCGTAATTCTTTCGTCGATAATGATGTAATATCTTTATTATCTATCGAAATCGTTCCTGCCGTTGGTCTCTCTAACATGTTTACTAAACGTAATAACGTACTCTTTCCAGCTCCACTAAAACCGATAATGCCAAAAATTTCGCCTTTCTCAACGGATAACGTTACATCCTCCACCGCATGAACAGATTGCCCACCTGATTCATATACTTTACTTACGTTATTAAAAGAAATCATTTTTTCTCCTCCTATATGCTGTAAAAACTTGAAGTAGAGCTTTCGAGGTAAAATAAAAAGTGCTCTCCTTCTTATCAACCATAAAGATAAGAAGGAGAGCACTTATATGTACTCGGTCACATCTTCTCATCTTCCAAGCCTTTCATAGACTTGCTGGAGTTAGCACGGTATTAAAAAACCCGTTGCTGAGGTATCGTAGGGCCAGTCCCTCCACC
>NZ_BOQB01000234.1 GCF_018332475.1 Bacillus sanguinis
CGGGAGCGACAGGCCCAACAGGAGCAACGGGTCCAACGGGGGCAACAGGAGTAACAGGTCCAACGGGAGCGACAGGCCCAACAGGAGCAACAGGCACAAGTATAACGGCAACATACGCATTTGCAAATAATACGTCGGGTACAGCAATATCGGTACTACTAGGTGGAACAAATGTCACGCTTCCAAACAATCAGAATATCGGTCCAGGTATTACAGTGTCTGGGGGGAACACAGTATTTACGGCTGCAAATGCAGGGAATTATTATATTTCATATTCAATTAATATAACGGCTGCATTATTAGTTAGTTCACGAATTACAATTAATGGGGCACCGCTTGCTGGGACTATTAATTCTCCTGCATTAGCAACGACATCATTTAGTGCGACAATTATTACGACTCTTGCGGCGGGGAGTGCAATTAGTTTGCAATTATTTGGTTTGTTAGCTGTTGCGACATTATCAACAACTACCCCAGGAGCGGTATTAACAATTATAAGATTAAGTTAATGACAAACTCTCTTACTCTTTTAAGAGTAAGAGAGTTTCTACATATAATAAGAAGTTAATGAAGTAAAGCATAGTTATATAAAAGTCAGAATATTATGATTGTAACGTTATGGTGACTATAATATAATGAAAATAACCCTCATGAATGAACATTCATTTATTTTTTATGTATTTGAAGGGGGAATGAAGGTGGAAAAACCATGGTTGAAAAGTTATCCAGAGGAAATTCCGAGTACGATTTCTTATGATATTCAGCCGCTTCATAGATATGTAGAACAGATGGCTTCTCGCTACCCAGAAAAGAAAGCGCTTCACTTTTTAGGGAAGGATATTACGTTTTCGGACTTCCATGATAAGGTGAAGCGGTTTGCAAATTATCTTCAAAAGCTCGGTGTGGAAAAGGGTGATCGAGTTGCTATTATGTTGCCGAATTGTCCGCAGGCTGTAATTGGTTATTACGGTACATTACTTGCAGGAGGTATCGTAGTACAAACAAATCCACTGTATACAGAAAGAGAGTTAGAATACCAGCTTCATGACTCGGGAGCAAAAGTAATTCTTTGTCTCGATTTAGTATTTCCAAGAGTAACGAATGTTCAATCTGCTACAAAAATTGAGCATATTATTGTAACTCGTATTGCTGACTTTTTACCCTTCCCTAAAAATCTATTGTATCCATTTGTGCAGAAAAAACAGTCGAATTTAGTTGTGAAAGTATCAGAGAGTGAAACGATTCACCTTTGGAACTCAGTAGAAAAAGAAGTGAATACGGATGTTGAAGTGCCTTGTGATCCTGAAAATGATCTAGCTCTTTTACAGTATACAGGAGGAACAACTGGATTTCCGAAGGGCGTTATGTTAACGCATAAAAACCTCGTTTCTAACACGTTGATGGGGGTTCATTGGTTATATAATTGTAAAGAAGGAGAAGAAGTCGTTCTTGGTGTTCTTCCATTTTTCCACGTGTACGGTATGACGGCTGTTATGAATTTGAGTGTTATGCAAGGATACAAAATGGTTCTTATTCCAAAGTTTGATATGAAAATGGTTTTTGAAGCGATTAAGAAGCATAAAGTGACATTGTTTCCAGGGGCACCAACTATTTATATTGCTCTTTTAAATAGCTCGCTTTTAAAAGGATACGATATTTCGTCTATTCGTGCTTGTATTAGTGGCTCAGCACCACTGCCAGTAGAAGTACAGGAAAAGTTTGAAACAGTTACAGGTGGTAAACTAGTAGAGGGATACGGTTTAACAGAATCATCTCCGGTTACACATAGTAATTTTTTATGGGAAAAGCGAGTGCCAGGTAGCATTGGGGTTCCATGGCCAGATACAGAAGCAATGATTATGTCGCTTGAAACTGGCGAGGCATTACCACCAGGAGAAATTGGTGAAATTGTAGTAAAAGGGCCTCAAATTATGAAGGGGTATTGGAATAAGCCAGAAGAAACAGCCGCTGTATTACAAGATGGATGGCTCCATACAGGGGATGTTGGTTACATGGATGAAGATGGCTTCTTCTATGTGAAAGATCGTAAGAAAGATATGATTGTTGCGAGTGGATTTAATGTATATCCTCGTGAAGTAGAAGAGGTATTATATGAGCATGAAAAAGTGCAAGAAGTAGTGACGATTGGAGTTCCTGATCCGTACCGGGGAGAGACAGTTAAAGCATTTGTTGTGTTAAAAGAAGGTGCGGAGTGCTCTGAGGAAGAATTAAATCAGTTTGCGCGTAAATATTTAGCTGCCTATAAAGTGCCGAAAGTATATGAGTTTAGAGATGAACTGCCGAAAACGACAGTCGGAAAAATTTTACGCCGTGTCTTAATAGATGAAGAGAAAAGAAAGAGTGAGGATGAGCAAACGGGCTAAGGCCCTTTCTTTTTGAAAAAATAGGATTGACACTTTTCTAAATAGTCAGTATTATAAGAATATGAATGACTATTCATTCAGTCATCTTCTTGAAGGGGACAGTAAAGTGAAGAAAAATAGACCGAAATACAATCAAATTATTGATGCGGCAGTCATTGTGATTGCGGAGAATGGGTACCACCAAGCGCAAGTTTCTAAAATAGCAAAGCAAGCTGGGGTAGCTGATGGCACGATTTACTTATATTTTAAAAATAAAGAAGATATATTAATATCCTTATTCCAAGAGAAGATGGGAGAATTTGTCGAAACAATTCGTCAAAAAACAGCAGGAATTGAAAGCGCTGTATCGAAATTGTTCATGTTGGTAGAAACGCACTTCTTGCTGTTGTCACAAAATGATCCTCTTGCTATCGTTACGCAATTAGAGCTAAGACAGTCCAATCAAGACTTACGCCTGAAAATAAACGAAGTATTAAAAGGCTACTTACAAGTTATGGATGAGATTTTAGAGACTGGTATAAAGCAAGGTGAATTCCAAGCGGATTTAAATGTCCGCGTGGCAAGACAAATGATCTTTGGAACAGTAGATGAAGTTGTGACCAATTGGGTAATGAGCGATCATAAGTATGATCTGGTCGCACTTTCAAAAACGGTACATGGGCTACTTATTGCAGCTTGTGGCTATCGTCAATAATGGGAGGGATCATGTTGAAATTCCTATCTGTAAGAGTTGAAGATCATATCGCGGTGGCGACGTTAAATCATGCGCCGGCTAACGCGATGTCTTCACAAGTTATGCATGACGTTACTGAATTAATTGATCAAGTGGAGAAAGATGATAACATTCGTGTTGTTGTAATTCATGGTGAAGGGCGCTTCTTCTCAGCAGGAGCAGATATTAAAGAATTTACATCTGTTACTGAAGCGAAGCAAGCGACAGAATTAGCGCAGCTTGGACAAGTTACGTTTGAGCGTGTTGAAAAATGTTCAAAACCAGTTATCGCGGCAATTCATGGAGCGGCACTTGGCGGCGGCCTTGAGTTTGCTATGTCTTGCCACATGCGCTTTGCAACTGAAAGTGCAAAACTTGGTTTACCTGAATTAACACTAGGATTAATTCCTGGATTTGCAGGTACACAGCGATTACCACGTTATGTTGGGAAAGCGAAAGCTTGTGAAATGATGTTAACAAGTACACCGATTACTGGTGCAGAAGCATTAAAATGGGGACTTGTTAATGGAGTCTTTGCTGAAGAAACATTTTTAGATGATACGCTTAAAGTTGCAAAACAGATTGCTGGAAAAAGTCCAGCGACGACTCGTGCTGTACTAGAGTTATTGCAAACGACGAAATCATCTCATTATTATGAAGGTGTACAACGCGAATCTCAAATCTTTGGTGAAGTATTTACGAGTGAAGATGGAAGAGAAGGTGTAGCAGCGTTTTTAGAAAAACGTAAGCCTTCATTTAGTGGCAGGTAGTTCAATTATTTTTTTAATATAAATTAACAGAAAATTAAAATTGATAGAATCTTTCTGAAAAACAAGGGGGTAAATGGAATGAACATCTACGTACTCATGAAACGAACATTTGATACAGAAGAAAAAATCGTAATTAAAAACGGTGCAATTTACGATGGCGAAGCGGAATTCATCATCAACCCTTACGATGAATATGCGATTGAAGAAGCGATTCAAGTAAGAGACGCACAAGGTGGAGAAGTTACTGTTGTAACGGTCGGTGGCGAAGATAGTGAGAAAGAACTTCGTACGGCATTAGCGATGGGCTGCGATAAAGCAGTATTAATTAATATTGAAGATGATGTAGAAAATGGTGACCAGTTCACGACAGCAAAAGTGCTTGCTGAATATTTAAAAGATAAAGATGTAGATTTAATTTTAGGTGGAAACGTTGCAATTGATGGTGCATCTGGACAAGTAGGTCCACGTGTAGCTGAAGCATTAAATATTCCGTACGTAACGACAATTACAAAACTTGAAATTGACGGTACAAACGTGAAGATTGAGCGTGATGTTGAAGGTGATACAGAAGTAATTGAAACTTCATTACCAGTTTTAGTAACAGCACAGCAAGGTTTGAATGAACCGCGCTATCCATCGCTTCCAGGTATTATGAAGGCGAAGAAAAAGCCACTAGAAGAATTAGAATTAGATGATTTAGATTTAGAAGAAGATGATGTGGAAGCAAAAACAAAAACAATTGAAATCTATTTGCCTCCTAAGAAAGATGCAGGAAAAGTGTTACAAGGCGAGCTGCAAGATCAAGTAAAAGAACTTGTATCGTTGCTCCATACAGAAGCGAAAGTAATCTAATAAAATACGAAATTATATATGCAGGAGGGAAAATCTATGGCTCGTAAAGTATTAGTAATGGGTGAAGTTCGTGATGGATCGCTACGTAACGTTTCGTTTGAAGCGGTAGCAGCAGCAAAAACAATTGCAGAAGGCGGTGAAGTAGTAGGTCTTCTAGTTGGAGACAGCGTTGCCTCTTTTGCAAATGAGTTGATTCATTACGGTGCAGATCGCGTTGTGACAGTTGAAAATGATAAATTAAAATCATATACATCTGATGGGTATGCACAAGCATTTTTAGCTGTATATGCTGAAGAAAATCCAGAAGGTATCGTATTTGGACATACAGCACTTGGGAAAGATTTATCACCAAAATTAGCAGCGAAGCTTGAAGCTGGTCTAGTTTCTGACGTAACTGCTTTAGAAGTTGAAGGTGGAAATGTTATCTTCACTCGTCCAATTTACTCTGGTAAAGCGTTTGAGAAGAAGATTGTAACAGACGGCATCTTATTTGCGACAGTGCGTCCAAATAACATTGCAACGCTTGAAAAAGATGAGTCTCGCAGTGGTGATGTGTCTTCTATTACAGTAGATGTGAAAGACCTACGTACAATCATTCAAGATGTCGTCCGTAAGACAGCAGAAGGTGTTGACCTTTCTGAAGCGAAAGTTATTATCGCTGGCGGACGTGGTGTGAAGAGTGAAGAAGGATTCAAGCCATTAAAAGAGTTAGCTGACGTATTAGGCGGCGCTGTTGGAGCATCTCGTGGTGCTTGTGACGCAGAGTATTGTGATTACTCATTACAAATTGGTCAAACAGGTAAAGTTGTTACGCCAGACTTATACATTGCATGTGGTATTTCTGGTGCGATTCAGCATTTAGCTGGTATGTCTAACTCAAAAATAATCGTTGCGATTAATAAAGACCCAGAAGCAAGTATCTTCAAAGTAGCTGACTATGGTATTGTTGGCGACTTATTTGAAGTCGTACCTCTTTTGACAGAAGAGTTTAAAAAGTTAAAAGTACATTCATGATTTGAGTACCCTTGAGTTCCAAGTGAAGTACCCCTATATATAGAAAAAGGTGAGAGATCCCCTGTCTCTCATCTTTTTAGTATTTTATCCTTATTTTTATATAGTATAAAGGAACACTTTTTTGTTACAATACATAACGATACATATTATTCGCCACGTATATAAGTTAATGATATACTCTTGGTAGAATATACTTGAAGGAGGAAATAAAATGGCAATTGTAAACGCAAATGACCAAAGCTTCGCAGCTGAAACTAGCGAAGGTGTTGTATTATTAGATTTCTGGGCACCTTGGTGTGGACCTTGTAAAATGATCGCTCCTGTATTAGAGGAAATTGATGCAGAACTAGGCGAAAAAGTAAAAGTAGTAAAAGTAGACGTGGATGAAAACCAAGAAACTGCTCGTCAATTCGAAGTAATGAGCATTCCAGCTCTTTTCGTATTAAAAGACGGTAAAGTAGTTGATCAAGCGTTAGGTTACAAACCGAAAGAAGCGTTAGTAGAATTAGTTTCTAAACACTTCTAAAATAAAGGGCTACCATTTGGTAGCTTTTTTTATTTTCCTTTTTTACACCTTTCCGTTACAATAAAGGAACGTATGTTGGGTGTTTTGGCATAGTATGTTTTCATGTGAAAATAAAAATGCTAAGCATGTAGAAATGGAGGGTAACGAGTGCACGAACATTTAAAAGAGAAACTGGCTATTTTACCAGATCAACCTGGTTGTTATTTAATGAAAGATAAGCAAGGAACGGTTATATATGTCGGAAAGGCAAAAGTGCTTAAAAATCGTGTGCGCTCGTACTTTACTGGTTCGCATGATGGGAAAACACTTCGGCTAGTAGGTGAAATTGTAGATTTCGAATATATTGTAACCTCCTCAAATCTAGAGGCTCTCATTTTAGAGTTAAATTTAATAAAAAAACATGATCCAAAATATAATATTCAATTAAAAGATGATAAAACATATCCTTTTATTAAAATTACAGCTGAAAAACAGCCGCGATTACTCATTACGCGAAATGTAAAAAAGGATAGGGGAAAGTATTTTGGCCCTTATCCGAATGCACAATCAGCTCATGAAACGAAAAAACTGCTAGATCGTATGTATCCGCTTCGTAAGTGCTCAAATATGCCCGATAAAGTTTGTTTATATTATCATATGGGTCAATGTTTAGCACCTTGTGTGAAAGAAGTGACGGAAGAACAAAACAAAGAAATTGTAGATGAAATTATTAAGTTTTTAAATGGCGGACATAAAGAAGTTCGTTCAGAATTAGAAACAAAGATGTATGAAGCTTCAGAGAAACTAGAATTTGAGCGTGCAAAAGAGTTGCGTGATCAAATTGCGCATATCGATGCGATTATGGAAAAACAAAAGATGATCATGAGTGATTTAGTGGATCGTGATGTGTTCGGATATGCAGTTGATAAAGGTTGGATGTGTGTTCAAGTTTTCTTCGTTAGAAAAGGAAAGCTAATTGAACGTGATGTTTCTATGTTTCCAATCTACGATGAACCAGAAGAGGGATTTTTAACGTTTATCGGTCAATTTTATGAAAACAGCAGTCATTTTAAGCCGAAGGAAATTGTCGTTCCAGGAAGTATAGACTCAGAGTTAGTAGAGCGCTTTTTAGAAGTGGAAGCGACGCAGCCGAAACGTGGTAAGAAAAAAGATCTTGTAGAATTGGCAAATAAAAATGCGAAGATTGCTCTTGAAGAAAAATTCTATTTAATTGAACGTGATGAAGAGCGAACGATTAAAGCTGTAGAGAATTTAGGAAAGCAGCTCGGAATTGAAACACCTTATCGTATTGAAGCGTTTGATAACTCAAATATTCAAGGAACAAATCCTGTTTCGGCAATGATTGCTTTTATTGATGGGAAACCAGCTAAGAAAGAATACAGGAAATATAAAATTAAAACGGTTCAAGGACCAGATGATTATGAGTCTATGAGAGAAGTTGTGAGACGCCGATATACAAGGGCACTGAAAGAGAGTTTGCCTTTACCAGATTTAATCATTATTGATGGTGGAAAAGGTCATCTGGCAGCTGTAAGTGATGTTCTAGAAAATGAACTCGGTTTATATATTCCGATGGCAGGTCTTGTAAAAGATGACAAACATAAAACCTCCCATTTAATTATTGGGGATCCACCTGAACCTGTGATGCTTGAAAGAAATAGCCAAGAATTTTATTTATTGCAGCGTATTCAAGATGAAGTGCATCGATTTGCGATTACATTCCATCGTCAATTACACGGGAAATCTGTTATTCAATCAGCACTGGATGATATTCCAGGAATCGGTGATAAACGGAAAAAGGTATTGTTAAAACATTTTGGTTCATTAAAGAAGATGAAGGAAGCTTCTGTAGCTGAATTTGTCGAAGCAGGTATGCCGAAAAATGTCGCAGAGACGATTTATGCTTATTTAGCGGATAAGAAGACGTTGTAGTTTACAACGTCTTCTATTTTCTGGTATAATTTCTGAAGATTTAAAATAAATGTAACTGAATGAAAATACAAAAAAGTCAACTAAACTTATATGTCTAGTTGACTGCAGGTAATGCTACACTTCAATGAAATCTTTTATATCCCATTTCACAAGAAATGTAATAGAGTCTGAACGTTTTTTCTTTTCTTCGTAGGACTCTGCAACGACGTTTCGTTGCTTTTGAATTTGTTCAGCGATGAATCCAGCTTCTAATTGATAAGAAGAATGTCTGTTTTGTTTTTGACGTTCAGCAATGAGTGTGCCTTTAAGTTGGAACTGCATTTCACGACGCTTATGTTCAATAATGCTTAAAGTGCCCCAGCCAGCTTTTTCAAAGAACTGAATGACTTCTTCAATTGTTTCTAGTGGATATTTTCTTGCAAGGTTTCTACCGGACCAGTATAAAATACCATCTAAATCGTTCCCGATTAAATCAGGTAGTAATTCTTCACGTAGCAATTCATAAGCGAAGGCGTTCAATGAAACATCTTCTAAAGATGTTGTATCGATTGTATTTTTACTCACAATATTCCCCTCTTTCTATAGGAATTATTATATAACATTTCTCATTTATAAAAACAGATTTTTCTTTAGGAAAATCTGAATATATAAGAAGAAAAAAAGAATTGGCAAATTATATGCAAATTATGTATACGTTTTCTTGACGCTTCGACAAAAATAGGAGTAAAATGAACTTGGTATCAAATTATGCTGAAATATTTCGAATAATTTTTTCAGTTTTTCTTATGCCAATAGTGAAAAAACATTATTGTTGTAAACTAATCTGAAAACAGCAGTCAAACATTCAAGGGGGGTAATGGGGACATGAAAGGCCGCGAGTATACGTTTCGTAAGTGGCACTCATTAATGGGGGTCATCCCGGTTGGTGTCTTTTTGACGCAACATTTAATTGTAAACAACTTTGCAACACGAGGAGCAGAGGCTTTTAACAAGGCTGCAGGCTTTATGGAGCTCCTTCCATTCCGGTACGCGCTAGAGATTTTCATCATCTTTTTACCAATACTGTACCATGCTATATATGGCTTATATATTGCATTTACAGCTAAGAACAATGCGGTTTCTTACGGTTATTTCCGTAACTGGATGTTCGTCTTCCAAAGAATTTCAGGTATCGTTACGCTGATTTTCATTTCTTGGCACGTCTGGGAAACTCGTATTCAAGCAATGTTAGGTAAAGAGGTAAACTATGATATGATGGCAGATATTTTAAACAATCCAGCTATGTTTGCATTCTACTTAGTTGGTGTTGTTTCAACAATTTTCCACTTTGCAAATGGACTATGGACATTCTGCATTAGCTGGGGAATTACAGTATCTCCACGTTCACAAAGAATCTCTACTTATGTAACATTAGCTATTTTCTTAGGTCTATCTTATGTAGGTGTGAGTGCATTATTAGCGTTCATCGATCCACAGCTAGCAAACCAGTAAGGAGTGGGAGAGCATGAAAGGGAAACTTATAGTAGTCGGCGGTGGCTTGGCTGGCTTAATGGCAACGATTAAAGCGGCGGAAGCAGGAGTAAATGTTGAACTGTTTTCTTTAGTACCAGTAAAACGTTCGCATTCTGTATGTGCCCAAGGTGGAATTAACGGTGCCGTAAATACGAAAGGTGAAGGGGATTCTCCATGGATCCACTTTGACGATACAATTTATGGTGGGGATTTCTTAGCGAACCAACCACCAGTTAAAGCAATGTGTGAAGCAGCACCTGGTATCATTCATTTAATGGACCGTATGGGTGTTATGTTCAACCGTACGGAAGAAGGACTTCTTGATTTCCGTCGTTTTGGTGGAACACAACATCACCGTACAGCATTTGCTGGTGCAACAACTGGACAGCAATTACTATATGCATTAGATGAGCAAGTACGTCGTCATGAAGTAGCAGGACTTGTAACGAAATATGAAGGTTGGGATTTCTTACGAGCTGTTGTTGATGACGAAGGTGTGTGCCGAGGAATCGTTGCACAAGACTTACAAACTATGGAGATTAAAAGTTTCCAAGCTGATGCCGTGATTATGGCAACAGGGGGCCCTGGTATCATCTTTGGAAAATCAACTAACTCTATTATTAATACAGGTACAGCAGCTTCTGCTGTATATCAACAAGGCGCATATTATGCAAACGGTGAGTTCATTCAAATTCATCCAACGGCAATTCCTGGAGACGATAAATTACGTCTTATGAGTGAATCAGCACGTGGTGAAGGTGGACGTGTTTGGACATATAAAGATGGTAAACCATGGTACTTCTTAGAAGAAAAATATCCAGCTTACGGAAACCTTGTACCTCGTGATATTGCAACGCGTGAAATCTTCGATGTTTGCGTAGAGCAAAAACTAGGTATTAACGGTGAAAACATGGTGTACTTAGATCTTTCTCATAAAGATCCGAAAGAACTAGATATTAAACTTGGTGGAATTATTGAAATCTATGAGAAGTTTACAGGTGATGATCCTCGTAAACTACCAATGAAAATCTTCCCAGCTGTTCACTATTCAATGGGCGGACTATGGGTTGATTATAAGCAGATGACAAGCATTCCAGGTTTATTTGCAGCAGGTGAGTGTGATTATTCTATGCACGGTGGTAACCGCCTTGGTGCAAATTCACTATTATCAGCAATTTATGGTGGTATGGTAGCAGGACCAAATGCAATTGAATATATGAAAGGTCTTACTAAATCATCAGATGCTGTTTCATCTACTGTGTATGAACAAAATGAATTGATCGAAACAGAGAAATTTAACAATATTTTAACGCTCGATGGTAACGAAAATGCGTATGTTCTTCATAAAGAGCTTGGAGAATGGATGACAGATAACGTTACAGTAGTTCGTGAAAATAAAAAGTTATTAGAAACAGATGCAAAAATTGAAGAGTTAATGGCTCGTTACAAACGTATTAACATTAACGATACAGCAAGATGGAGTAACCAAGGTGCTTCATTTACACGCCAACTTGCAAATATGTTTGAGTTAGCACGTGTTATTACAATTGGAGCGTATAACCGTAATGAAAGCCGCGGGGCGCATTACAAACCTGAATTCCCAAATCGTGATGATGCAAACTTCTTAAAAACTACGATGGCAAAATTTGAAGGAGAAGGAAATGCACCAGCATTCCATTACGAAGACGTGGATGTTTCATTAATTAAACCACGTAAACGTGACTATTCTTCAAAACATGATGTAGCTGCTAAGGGTGAAGAGAAGGGGGATAAACAACATGTCTGAGAAAACAATCCGCCTCATCATTACGAGACAAGATGGACCAGATGCACAAGCATTTGACCAAGAGTTTGAAATTCCGTATCGTCCGAATATGAATATTATTTCGGCACTGATGGAAATTCGTCGTAATCCTGTTGATTCAAAAGGAAACCAAACGACTCCAATTGCATGGGATATGAACTGTCTAGAGGAAGTATGTGGCGCATGTTCGATGGTAATTAACGGAAAACCACGTCAATCATGTACAGCTCTTATTGATCAGTTAGAACAACCAATTCGCTTAAAGCCGATGAAGACATTCCCAGTGGTACGTGACTTACAAGTTGACCGTAGTCGCATGTTTAACGCTCTAAAACGCGTTAAAGCTTGGATTCCAATTGATGGTACGTATGACTTAGGACCAGGACCAAGAATGCCTGAGAAGAAACGTCAATGGGCTTATGAGCTTTCAAAATGTATGACATGTGGAGTTTGCTTAGAATCATGTCCAAACGTAAATAGTAAATCTGATTTTATTGGACCAGCACCGTTATCACAAGCGCGTTTATTCAACTCACATCCAACGGGTGAAATGCATAAAGCAGATCGCTTACGTGCAATTATGGGAGATGGAGGACTTGCCAACTGTGGTAACTCTCAAAACTGTGTGCAATCATGTCCAAAGGGCATTCCATTAACAACTTCAATTGCGGCATTAAATCGTGATACAACAATTCAATCGTTCAAAGATTTCTTTGGTAGCGACAATAACTATTAATAAATATTGCCTCTTCATGTTGAAGAGGCAATATTTATAACTTTATTTTTCTGTTTATTCTGCTTATTTTGAAGGCGAAAAGGAGAGAGAACAATGAAGAGGATTTCTTATATTGAAGACTTTGAGCAATGGGAAAGTGGTTTTTCATTTTACAATCCTGTAAAAGTTCGTTTTGGTGAAGTAGATATGTTTGGGCATGTAAATAATGTCGTTGCCTTTACCTATTTTGAAGAAGCACGTATCGCATTGTTTAAAGAACTTGGATTTATGCAAGAATGGACGCATGAATCTTCAGAAACGATGATCGTTGTTGCAGATTTACAATGCAATTTTATTAAGCAAATATATTTTGATGAACAGTTGAAGGTGTATGTAAAAGCGGGAGCGGTTGGGAATTCTTCTTTAGATTTGCATTATATGGTGAAAAATGCAGAAGGAGAAGTTTGTTTAGTTGGTCGTGGAATGATGGTTCAAGCATCGAAAAAAACAGGGAAAGGTGAACCGTGGCCTGAAGAGTGGAAGAAAAAATTACTACAATGAAAGACAAAAAATAAGAGAGCAATTTGCTCTCTTATTTTTTGTCTTTCATTGCTTCTTCTAATGTTAAATGATGTTTATATATGTATGTAGCGTATGGATTCCCGACGTAGCGCAAATGCCAAGGTTCATATGCATATTCTGTTGTTTTTGTTTTATCTTCTAAATAACGAATGACAAAGCCAAATTCATGAGCATGTTCTGCAACCCATTTTCCTTCGGCTGTTTCTCCGAAAATAGGCTCTAATTGGAATTTAGCAGATTTTGAACTAATATCCATTGCTAAACCAGTTTGATGTTCACTCGTACCAGGAATGGCACTTACTGAATCAGCTTCAGCTTTTCCTTGACGTCTAACGTATGTATCATGTAATGATTTTTGGCGTTTGTATGAACGATAACCAGATACAGCTGTAAGTTCAAGTCCTTCTTTTTTTGCCGCTTCAAACATATTTTCAAGTGCATCTGCAGCATCTTTGCGCAGTAATGTTTTTTCTTTATCTTTTGGACTAGTAAATGGTACGTTCGGTCTTGTTAAGTCTTCAGGTGTGTATCCATCTGGTAGTTTTCGATGTTTATTAACTAAGACAAGATTAGAATCTGGATTTGTTACAACGGAAAAATCATTGTCTAGTTTCTTTGCATTATGATCAGCTTTTGGAAAAGCAGGAATCTCTTCTTTTTGGTGGTTACTATGCTGTTGACTTTCGACAGCTTTCGCTTCATTTTGCAGTGGTGATTTAGAACCAAAGTAAGCGAAAGAAGCGATACCGATTACAATAGTAGTGGCAGAAATAATGATTATTTTTTTCATGATGCCTTGTAATCACAGTCCTTTCTTAATAAAATATGTATCGTTTTTTATTATAAGTCTAGTTTACTGAAAAATAAATATAAGAGTCGTAACGTAATAGAAATGCAAAGAAAATGTCAGAAAATGTGTGAAATTGTAGTATTTTTTCATATAATTCATTTCTTATCTTTCATGAAATTCATTTTTTATGTAATATATATACATAAGAAGATGTAGCGATTATCGAGAATGAAGAACTTCTTGTATAGACTAGGAGTGAATGGGAATGGATTTTGCAACACTTATTGGACTCATTTTAGGAGTAGTGGCGGTAGTAGTAGGGATGGTCGTCAAGGGCGCTGACGTAATGGCCTTAGTTAATCCTGCCGCAGCATTAATTATTTTTGTTGGTACATTTGCTGCAGTATGTATAGCATTTCCAATGAATCAACTCAAAAGGATTCCAAAATTATTTAAAGTTCTTTTTGGTTCTAATAAAAAAGATTTAAGTTATGAACAGTTGCTAGAATTGTTTGTTCATTGGACATCTGAAAGTAGAAAATACGGTATTTTGTCTTTAGAGCAACAATTAGACAAAATTCAAGATGAATTTCTTTTGCGTGGTATGAAATTTGTGATTGATGGTGTATCTGCAGAAGATTTAGAACAGATTTTAGAAGCTGAATTAGAAGCAATTGAAGAAAGGCATGCAAAAGGAGCTGCAATTTTTTCTCAAGCTGGTACATATGCACCGACTTTAGGGGTTTTAGGTGCTGTTATTGGTCTTGTAGCTGCACTTGGTAATTTAACTGATATTGAAAAGTTAGGTCACGCTATTTCGGGTGCATTTATTGCAACGATTTTTGGTATTTTCTCAGGTTATATACTATGGCATCCATTTGCAAATAAATTAAAGCAAAAATCGGCAGCTGAATTAGAGAAAAAACGTTTAGTTATTGATTGTTTATTAATGTTACAAGAGGGTACATACCCGTTTATTATGAAGAACCGTATTTTAGGTGCACTTTCTGCAACAGAGCGTAAAAAGCTTGAAAAAGGGGCAGAAAAAAATGCGGAGTAAAAAAAATAGAAGAAGTAAAAAGAAAAAGCATGAGGAACATATCGATGAAACTTGGTTAATTCCATATTCTGATATGTTAACGTTGTTATTTGCACTGTTTATCGTTTTATTCGCAATGAGTAGTATAGATGCAGCGAAGTTCAAACAGATGGCAGTAGCGTTTCGAAGCGAACTAGCAGGTGGAACAGGAAATAAAGAGTTTTTAAGCGATCAGAAGCCAAATGATGAAAAGGAATTATCAGCAAGTAGCCTTGAGGCAGAACAAGCAAAAAAACAAGAAGAAGCTAGAGAAAAAGAAAAAAAAGAAATGGATGAATTGAAAGCATTACAAAAAAAGATTGATCAATATATTAATGAAAAGCAATTATCCTCTTCTTTTCAAACTAAATTAACTGAAAAGGGATTAATGGTGACAATATTAGAAAATGTACTATTTGATTCCGGAAAAGCGGACGTGAAATTAGAATCGCTAAGTATTGCAAAAGAGATGTCTAATTTACTTGTTTCAGCATCACCTCGTGAAATTACAGTATCTGGTCATACGGATAATGTTCCTATTGCAAATGCACAATTTGCATCGAATTGGGAATTAAGTACGCAGCGGGCAGTTAATTTTATGCAAGTATTACTGCAAAATAAAGAATTACAGCCAGGGAAATTTAGTGCAGTTGGTTACGGAGAATACCGTTCAATTGCTCCAAATGATACGCAGGAAGGAAAGGCGAAAAATAGACGTGTTGAAGTGTTTATTTTACCTTTAACGAGAAATATGCAATAAAGAGGATGGCACATGCCATCCTCTTTATTTTGCATCAAATGAATTTAAGTTGTCATGGCGGATTTTATCTTTTTCTGCATCTGATTTTTTGAAATCATAATCATATAAAGCGCCTTCCCAATCGCCATACATCGGATTCGGGAAAATAATAAATTTCTCACCAAATTGTGCTTTTGAATCTGCTACTGCTTGATTGCGATCCTTTACAGATTTTCCATCAAAACCAGTGAAATCAGATAAGTTATCACCGAAGAATAAGACGATATCGTGTGTTTGAGAAACGAGTTCACGTCGTTTTTCTTTTCCTTTTTCTTTCGGATCTTGTAGTAATATATGTTCT
>NZ_BOQB01000235.1 GCF_018332475.1 Bacillus sanguinis
AAAAATATATTTCTTTTCATTGGTTTCATCGTCATTGCTGCCTTACTATTTGGAGTATATCAATTTGGGGCATATAAGTTTTCAAAAGAGAAGCAAGTAAATGAAATGCTTGAGGCATTCCAAAAGAACGATGTTAGTGCAATAGATGAGTTTGTGAAAGTAGATGATCCAGGTCTAAAAGTGAAGTCAGAAGACATTCAGGCGTACATACGTTATTTAAAAGACAATCCTTCATACAATAAAGCATTACTATACTACTTGCAAAAAGAGGCGATAGCTAAAGATTCAGTAAGTGGTACAGTATCCTTTGAAGATGGGAGAATTATAGAAGACGGGAAAGAATGGTTCTTATATCCGAAGTATAAGTTCAATATGAAATCTTATTACATGAATGTTAGCACAACCGCGAAGAATGCTGAAATATATGTAAATGATAAAAA
>NZ_BOQB01000236.1 GCF_018332475.1 Bacillus sanguinis
AAAAAGGGAAAGATTGATATAAATATATTTTTAATGGTATTTACTGAGTAAGAAAACGAAAAAAAGGAATGCTCATTATGTATGAGTCATTCCTTTTTTTAGATTAACTTGCCTGTTTTTTATTATTTTCTTTCAATTTCTCTGCTTGTAAAAAGCGATTCGTTTCAGCAACAACAATACCACTTAACCCAATAAGACCAATTAAGTTTGGAATCGCCATAAGTCCATTTGCAATATCCGCAAATGTCCATACGATACCTAGTTTTAAATTCGCACCAATAGCAATCATTACTATAAAGATTGCTTTATAATAACGAACAGCACCTTCTCCAAATAAATAAGCTACACACTTTTCTCCATAATACGACCACCCTAAAATAGTAGAGTAGGCGAATAAAATAATTGCGATACCGAGAATCATACTACCTGCAGTACCGAATACAGATTGGAACGCAAGTGTTGTAGCTTCAACGCCAGTTTTACCAGATTTCCATGCGCCTGTAGTAATTAATACAAGTCCTGTAATTGTACATACAATAAAAGTATCTAGAAAAGTACCAGTCATTGAAACTAAAGCTTGCTTTGCAGGTGAATCAGTTTTTGCAGCCGCCGCGGCAATAGGTGCACTCCCTAAACCAGCTTCGTTCGCAAATACGCCGCGCGCCATTCCGATTTGAATAGCAGATGCAACTGTTGAACCGATAAAACCACCAGCCGCTGCAGTACCGTTAAATGCACCAGAAAAAATAAGTGAAAATGCTTCTGGAATTTGATCGTAGTGATAGAAAATAATAATAAGACCAGCAATGATATAAAAGAAAGCTTTAATAGGAACGACATACCCTGTCACTTTCCCGATTTTTTTTACACCGCCTAAAATAACGATAGCGATTAAAAATGACATTACTATACCAGTTAAAGCAGGGGGGAAAGAGAAATTAATTCGCATTGCCTCTGCAACTGAATTAGACTGCACCATATTACCGATACCGAAAGAAGCAGTTGTACCGAATATAGCGAATAAAACTGCAAGCCATTTCTTACCTAAACCACGTTCTAAATAGTACATTGGTCCACCTGAATATTCACCATTTTCATTACTGACACGGTATTTCACTGCAAGAATTGCTTCGGCATATTTTGTTGCCATACCAAACAAAGCAGTAATCCACATCCAAAAGATTGCACCAGGTCCACCGATCGTCACAGCAGTTGCAACACCAGCTATATTTCCCATACCAATCGTTGCCGCCATAGCTGTCATAAGTGCTTGGAAGTGGCTAATATCTCCAGAGGAAGATGTATCTTCTGATTTTTTAAAAGCTAGTTTGTGAGCGTATAATAGTTTACTAAACTGTAAACCTTTTAAACGCACTGTGAGAATAATACCAGTACCAACGAGTAACAATAACGTTGGTAATCCCCACACATAGTGATTGATTTGTTCTAATACTTTACTTACTGTCTCCATCTTTATTCTCCTTTTTTAGAAAAAATAAAAACCACTTCAAGTAAATGAAATGGTCTCTGGAGAAACAAGGGATAGAAAAATAAACCGATACAAATCGGCATTTTCTTTCGCTTGTCTCTGTCCTTTTACCTGAGAGATTATCCGCTATAGTAGCGGATTTGCTCCTTCGGTGCTCGTTTTCCTCTACGCTATTTAAAGCGAGAGGGAGTCTCTCCAGAGATTCGTCCCCATGCAGTTCTACTTGTAAACAAGACCTGAGAGTTTCAAAGTCGGTTAACAACTTTTTGCCCCGTCGGTAGATCAATAGACCTTCTCCTGAATGGTTCATCCGAATTATAAAATTAATAACCTATACGAATTGAATGTGTATAGAATCAATAAAAACATTATAGATATACAATTAGTGAAATGCAATCATTTTTTATTTTAAAATAGTAAAGAATTCTATTTTTTCGAAAGTCCTAATTTCTCTTCAACTTCAGTTAAAGTAGATAAAGCGATGACAATATGTTGATCTGCAAGCCCTAAAGCATGTTTAGTATTTTCAATTGTTGCACTGTTTAGAGTAGAGTTAGTGGCCCCGTCTATAATTAAATCTGCCGCGTTTTTCATAAATTTAGAAGCAGCCTTAAATTCAGTTGTGAAATAAACTAGTTGCTCTTGTATTTGTACGTCCGATATATTTTCTTTAATTTTCAATGTGTCTATTTCATTCATAATGTTTTCATATTGTTTGGAAACAGCATTCATTGTAACTAATAGTTTATCTCTGTCTACTGAATCACCGTTCGTGTTAATTTCTTCCCAAGCAGGCAACCAATCTTTTTCGATGATGTCATTATAATTAGTAGTCAATTCATTAATTTTAGGTTGCAATTTAGTTTTGAAAGTTGTTGTATCCGCTGTTTCTACAGTTGCTTTTTCGTTGTTATTTTTACCATTAGTAACGTAGAAAATTGTACCGAAAATGATGAAAATAGAAATAACAACTGTCCATTTAGTAAAAAGTAATTTCTGCAAAATGTAACGCCTCCAAAATTTAAAAACTTATAATTATAATATATAACAATAATGTTGTTTCATGTAGAGAAAATAGGTTAGAAATGATTTAAATTATTTCTTTTCTATACACGAATAATTAAAGTTAGTAAAATGATAAAAGAAATATGTGAGAAAAGAGGAATTTTAGTGAAAATAAATAGAAAAAAACTAGTTTTAAATAGTTCAATGGCTATGCTGTTAATTAGCTTAATTGCACTCATATATTTAGACAAAGAATCTAAAATTGAAGATTTTCCAGTACCAATGTCAGCAATCCATATTAACGATGATAAGGAAGAGGATTATAAATATATAAGTGTAATGCCTATTATAAAGGTAAGTGGATGGGAGAACTTAGGGGAAAACGGGCATACTGTTAGTTTTAAAAAAGGGGAGCGGAAGGTAACTGTATTACATTATCCGGGAGAAATTACGTATTATTTATTTGAGAAAAAGATGAATAATGGAGATTAGCTAAAGATGTAATTCATTAAGAGTTACATCTTTTTTGCATTCTGAATTATTTGAAATTAAATTTGATAGATGTAGTGATAAATATGATTAGTTCTATATGTCTATAAAGAGTATTAGGGTGATTATAAAAATATTATGCGAACTAATTATTGTGAGAAGAAGATAAATTATATGCTAAAGGGGAAATTAAAAATGTTACTAAAAACAATCTATTGTAAAGTAGAAGAAGAGAAAAAAGAGCTATTTTCAATGGCACAAGAAAAATGGCGTGATATACAGCATCTAGATGGATTCCATGGACAATTTGGTGGATGGCATAAAGGTGAGGCATGTGTATTTACTTTATGGGAAGATCGAAGTGCATATCAATCATTTATGAATGGTGCTCACGATACAATTTATTTAAATAGTAATCAAGAGGATACGTTTCTTTCATGTGAAATTGAATTATTTCAAACATTGTATGATATAGCAGAAGTGCCTTTGAAAGACGTTGTTACAGAAGGATCCTTCGTAAGGGTGGCTGTATGTGATGTAAAGGACGAAAAAGAAAAGCAATTTTTACATAAACAAGAAACAATTTGGAATAAAGGAATGGAAAATATAAAAGGGATGCTAGGTGGAGTAGTTGGGAAGTCTTTAAAAAATGAAAACCGTTACATCGTGTTAACTTATTGGAAAGATGAAAAAGCGCATCAACATTATGTAGAAGAAATTTTCCCTGAGTTGTATAAACTAGCTAATATTCATGAAGATATAGAGGATATAAGAGGAAAACAAGCTGTATGTAAGGAAGAATGGCTTGTATATTAAGCGCGGAAAAAGTGCATAAATGAATGTATAATAAAGATATTTTCTTATAAATAAGTAATTAATAGAAGACGTTATATGCCCTTTCATGTTAATATATTTAAGTTATAATAGGAGGCTTACCCTTTTGTATTGTACGGTAGAAGCAGTGTGAGCTTGAAATTTTTTTAGAAAAGGATGTGCCTAATTTGCGTATCAATAAATTTATTAGTGAAGCTGGAAAAGCGTCTCGACGTGGAGCAGATAAATTAATTAATGAGAGAAGAGTAATTATTAACGGTAAGGTTGCAAAAATTGGAGATCAAGTAAATCCAGGTGATGATGTGCGAGTAAATGGAGAGCAACTTCGTATTGCTCGAGATCACGTATATATCGCTTTAAATAAACCAGTAGGTATTACATGTACAAGTGAAAAAGCTGTAAAAGGTAACATTATCGATTTGGTGAATCATCCTTTACGAATTAGTCACATTGGACGTCTTGATAAAGACTCAGACGGTTTAATTTTGTTAACGAATGATGGTGATATCGTAAATGAAATTTTACGTGCTGAAAACAAACATGAGAAAGAATATATCGTTTCAGTAGATAAGCCAATTACACCTGATTTCTTAGAAAAAATGGCAGCTGGTGTGAAGATTTTAGGAACGAAAACACTTCCTTGTGAAATCACACAGTTATCAAAATATGAGTTCAAAATTATTTTAACACAAGGGCTAAATCGCCAAATTCGTCGTATGTGTGAAGCTTTAGGTTATCAAGTATACACGTTAAAACGTACGAGAATTATGAATATCGAATTGAATAATTTACCTGTTGGACAGTGGAGAGATTTATCGAAGAAAGAGAAAAGACGTCTATTTTCAGACTTAAATTATGAACCACAAGATTGGTAAAATTGAGAAGGGGAAACCAAAAATCTATTTTTGGTTTCTTTTTTTATTAAATAAAAAAACTTTTTTAAACACTTGCAAAAATAAAATGAATAAGATATATTAAATAACAATAAATGGATGTTTTATAAAAGCAAAGAAAAGGACACGAGTTATTTTATTCGGTTATACAGAGAAGGAAGGAAAGCTGAGAACTTCCTAACGCAGAAAAATAACTTACCACCTTAGAGCTGCACTAGGGAAATTAAGTATCTAGTGCCGTGTAAACGACGTTACCGTAAAAGAGGCCATTACATTTTGTGATGGGAATCTGGGTGGAACCACGGATATAAGCATATTCGTCCCTATTTTAGGGATGAATATGCTTTTTTGCATTCAATTTCATAATAAGCGAAGAAAAGGACACGAGTTATTTTACCCGGTTATACAGAGAAGGAAGGAAAGCTGAGAACTTCCTAACGCAGAAAAATAGCTTACCACCTTAGAGCTGCACTGGGGAAATTAAGTATCTAGTGCCGTGTAAACGACGTTACCGTAAAAGAAGCCATTGCAATTTGTAATGGGAATCTGGGTGGAACCACGGGTAAAAGCACGCTCGTCCCTATTTTAGGGATGAGTGTGCTTTTTATTATGAAATGGAGAGATGAAAAATGAAAGAACAGATGATTGAAATTAAATTTCCGGATGGTAGTGTTAAAGAATTTGTAAAAGGAATTACTTTAGAAGAAATTGCTGGATCTATTAGCAGTAGTTTAAAAAAGAAAGCAGTCGCAGGGAAAGTTAATGATCAGTTATATGATTTACGCCGAAATATTGAAGAAAATGCGGAAGTAGAAATCGTTATTATAGATTCAAATGAAGGTGTAGAAATTGCAAGACATTCCGCGGCACATATTTTAGCGCAAGCTGTAAAAAGATTGTATGGTGATATAAATCTTGGAGTAGGACCTGTTATTGAAAATGGATTTTATTATGATATGGATCTGCCGAGTAGTGTAAATATTGAAGATTTACCGAAAATCGAAAAAGAAATGAAAAAGATCATAAGTGAAAATATAAATATAGAGCGAGTTGAGGTTTCTCGAGAAGAAGCAGAAAAATTGTTTCAAGAAATGAACGATGGTTTGAAATTAGAACTTTTAGAAGCAATTCCTAATGAGGAAAGTGTAACACTTTATAAACAAGGTGAATTTGTAGATTTATGTAGAGGACCACATTTACCATCTACAGGTTATTTGAAAGCATTTCAATTAACTAACGTTTCTGGTGCATATTGGCGAGGTGATAGTAACAATCAAGTGCTTCAACGTATATATGGTGTTGCATTCTCTTCTCAAAAAGCATTAGAAGAGTATTTACATTTTGTTGAGGAAGCAGCAAAAAGAAATCATCGTAAGTTAGGTAGTGAATTGGAGTTATTTATGTTTTCTGAAGAGGCTCCGGGAATGCCATTTTATTTACCAAAAGGACAGATTATTCGAAATGAATTAGAAGCATTTTTAAGAGAAATTCAAAAAGAGTATAAGTACCAAGAAGTACGTACTCCATTTATGATGAACCAAGAATTATGGGAGAAATCAGGACACTGGGGACATTACAAGGACAACATGTATTTCTCAGAAGTAGATAATAAGAGTTTTGCATTAAAACCGATGAACTGCCCAGGTCATATGCTAATGTTCAAAAATAAATTGCATTCTTATCGCGAATTACCAATTCGTATGTGTGAGTTTGGTCAAGTACATCGCCATGAATTTAGTGGGGCGTTAAACGGATTATTAAGAGTACGTACTTTCTGCCAAGATGATGCCCATTTATTTGTAACTCCAGAACAAATTGAAGATGAAATCAAATCTGTAATGGCGCAAATCGATTATGTATATAAAACTTTTGGATTCGAATATGAAGTAGAACTTTCTACTCGTCCAGAAGATTCAATGGGTGATGATAAGTTGTGGGAACAAGCAGAAGCGGCGTTAGCAAATGTATTACATTCATTAAATTGTAAATATAGACTAAATGAAGGTGACGGTGCATTTTACGGACCGAAAATCGATTTTCATATAAAAGATGCTTTAAATAGAAGTCATCAGTGCGGAACAATCCAGCTAGATTTCCAAATGCCAGAAAAGTTTGATTTAAAATATATAGATGAGAAGAATGAAAAGAAAAGACCAGTTGTCATTCACAGGGCAGTATTAGGATCTTTAGATCGTTTCTTAGCAATATTAATTGAGCACTTTAGAGGTGCGTTCCCGGCATGGGTGGCACCAGTTCAAGTGAAGGTCATTCCAGTTTCGAATGCAGTCCATGTACAATATGCAGATGAGGTTGCAGATAAATTAGAACAAGTTGGAGTTCGTGTGGAGCGAGATGTACGAGATGAAAAGTTAGGATATAAAATAAGAGAGGCACAAATGCAAAAAGTTCCTTATATTCTTGTTATTGGTGATAAAGAAATGGAGAATGGGGCTGTAAATGTACGTAAATATGGGGAAGAAAAATCAGATGTAATGGAATTAGATATGTTTGTGGAAAGTATGAGAGAGGAAATAAATAATCGAAAATAGAGTTTAAAAAGAAAACACACCAATTCAAGATGATGTGTTTTCTTTTTTACCTTACAAAAATGTAAGGTAAATGTAAGCGAAATCGAAGGAACGAGTTGTAGAAAAATGAGAATATGAAATAGGAAAAAGGTTCACGTTATCTGTGTAATCCTTTCTGATTGAAAAATCAAAAAATATTAAGGGTTTACATGAGAAAAAGATAAGAAATATGTGAGAAATTAATTTTATACAAAAGGGATGGAGTGAAAGAGATGTCAACAAATGTAGTTACTGTAGAACGTGTAGAAAAAACGTATGGGAAAAGAAATGAGAATCAATCAAAAGCATTAAGGGGTGTGTCATTAAGTATTAAGGAAGGAGAATTCGTCGGGATTATGGGGCCTTCTGGATCTGGCAAAACGACACTACTTAATGTGATTAGTACACTGGATCAAGCGACAGGTGGCAGTGTGACAATAGCTGGTACAAATATTACTTCTATGAAGGGGAATGCATTATCTGATTTTCGATCTCAAAAATTAGGATTTATTTTTCAAGATTTTAACTTACTTGAAAACTTATCAATTTATGAAAATATTGCTTTACCACTTTCCTTGCAAGGCGTACCTTCAAGTGAGATTACTGGAAAGGTGAATGAGGTTGCGAAGAAGTTAGGGATTACTGAAATTTTAACGAAATATCCAACTGCTGTTTCTGGTGGACAAAAGCAAAGAACAGCGGCAGCACGAGCTTTAGTACATAATCCAGCAATCGTATTAGCAGATGAACCGACTGGTGCGCTTGATAGTAAAAATGCAAAAAGCTTGTTAGAAGCGATGCAAGACTTACATGAAAATCACAATGTAAGTATTTTAATGGTTACACACGATGCATTTAGTGCGAGTTATTGTGAACGTATTTTATTTATTCAAGACGGCCTTCTATATAAAGAGCTAAAGCGTCAAGGAACACGAGAAAATTTCTATCAAGACATTTTAGGTGTGCTCGCTCATATGGGCTCAGCTGCTGAGTCTAAGTAGGGGGCGAAACTATGTTATTCAAATTATCACGTCATAGTATGAAAAAGATGTTAAAAGATTATATGGTTTTACTTATTGGTCTCGTTATTAGTATTAGTATTTTCTACATGTTCCAAACGATGGCGATGAATAGTGAATTTACGAAGGATAATAGTCTTATTAGTAGTATTAGACTCGTATTTTGGGTAGGGGCAATACTATTATCATTCATTACTGTATTTTATATTATATATGCCAACTCGTTCTTACTTACATTAAGAAGAAAAGAACTCGGTATGTATATGATGCTTGGCGCGAAAAAGAAAAAAGTAGCACAGTTATTATTTATTGAAACATTCGGTATGGGTATTGTCAGCATTATTATCGGTATTTTAGTAGGGATGTTGCTTGCAAGTGTAGCAGGAAACTTTTTAATGAATGGTATGGAGATCTCTGCAAAAGGTAGTTATTCATCTATATATACACCAGCAATCTTAGTTACAGCTATTTTCTTCTTAATACTATTTTTTATTACTGGTTTAATGAATAGTATCCGTTTATTACGTAAAACAGAATTGGAATTAATTCGTGAAGATGAAACACTAGATGAAGTAAAGAAAAGTAAAACTCGCATTATTATAATGACAGTACTTGGTATATTGCTAGTAGGTATAGGATACTACTTTATGATCAATGTAAAAATATATGCTGAATTAGGCTTTATAATAGCTACAATCGTCACAACGCTTGGAACATATTTTATCTTTAGTTCATTGCTTCCATTTTTTGTGATGAAAATTAAAGGAAATAAAAAAAGAAATGAAACGGGTTTAAATAGTTTTACATATGCACAGCTACGATTTCGAGTAAATAGTTTATCGAGAGTATTAGGTACTGTAGCGATGTTAATTGCATTAGGTGCAGGTGCGATGACGGCGGGTATGGCGTTCCAAAAAAATGTAGGTATTATGACGGACTTTTCTCGTGTATATGATGTCGTAATTCATGATCCAAATGATCAAGATACAGCGGCCTTGAAAGAAATGGAAATTGTGGAAGAAAGCAAATATAAGTATAAAGTAGATGGAGAAGCGGTTTATTATTTACGTAACGACTTAACTGCGAAACCACCACTCGTTTCCGATCACTTTGATACAAAAACTTTAAAAGAGCCTGCTCGTAAACGTGTTGCTGAACCTTTAACTGAACCTGTCTATTCTGCTTTGGAAGCTCCCGAAGCAGCGAATAAGCTTCCTCGTATGCCAAAAGATTGGGAAGATGCAGTTGTAAGAGAAATACAAATTACACATAATCAATTTAACGGAAAACCTGTAAGAATTGCTAATGAAGAACACTACAAAGCAGTTCAAGGAACAGAACATAGTGTAACATTAGCAAAAGTAGATGATATGAAAAAATATAAACCGTTGTTGCTCGATATAGATAAGAGGCAAAAAGAATTAATTGAAACAACAACAGGTACAAAAGTAGAACTATATACAAAAATGACAATTTATCAGTTTATGAACAGTTTCATGAGCGGAACAATGTTTATGGGATTTTTCCTCGGAATTGCGTTTTTAGCAATGATGGCAAGTTCTCTTATGTTCAAAATATTAACAGGTGCTTCTCGTGACGTACGCCGTTATGAAATGTTACGGAAAATTGGTGTGAGACGTAGTATGTTAACAAAAAGTATATATAAAGAAATTTCATATTTATTTATTTTCCCAGCGATTATTGGAATTTCACACGTGTTAGTAGGGCTTAACTTATTCAGCTTTATATTAGTTGACCCATTTGTAAAAGTGTGGGTGCCGATAGGGATCTTCTTAGTCATTTATTTCATTTATTACTGGATAACTGTTCAACTGTATAAAGGTATGGTAATGCCGAAAGAAGAGGTAGCGAAATAGTTTAAGAAAAGAGTCCTTGTTTGAAAACAAGGGCTTTTTTCTATATTTGTAATACCTGTGATCAAGTTTTTCTACGATTAATGTATTGAAAATTAAGAAAATATTAAGAGTTTATATAGCGGAATGTTAAGAAGTGTATGGGATATTAATAATGTAGTTTTATAGAATTAAATTGTTATTTTTACAAATTTATAAGAAAGGATACATCCTATGGAGAAGATAAAAAAATTAATAACATTTATTGGAGTCATAACTATACTAACATTAATCGTAGCACTAATATTTCCTACATGGACCTCGCAAATAAAAGGAAAAAACAGTATAAGTACATTAGAGCAAGTAGAGATAAATGGAAGTGGTCATGAAATTATGATACGCGGCAAAGATAAGAACAATCCGGTAATTCTTTTTGTACATGGTGGACCAGGTACTTCAGAAATACCATATGCGCAAAAATACCAAAACTTATTGGAAGAGAAATTCATAGTTGTTAATTACGATCAAAGAGCGAGCGGGAAGTCGTATCATTTCTTTGAAGACTATTCGAATCTTACATCAGATCTTCTAGTAGAAGATGTATTAGCCATGACAGATTATATTTCAAAACGTCTAGGTAAAGAAAAAGTAATATTGGTTGGTCATTCTTACGGTACATATATTGGAATGCAAGCTGCCAATAAAGCTCCTGAAAAATATGAAGCTTATGTTGGCATTGGGCAAATGAGTGATACAGCAGAAAGTGAAATGGATAGTTTAAATTATGTGATTGAACGGGCACAAAATGCCCGGAATACAGATGAGCTTTCCTATTTAAATGGGTTGACTGAAAAAATTAAAAATGGTGATACATACACTCCAAGAAATTATGTTGCGAAATATGGTGGAACATCAAGAGGCATTGAAAATCCAGATGGTGATAACATCGGAATGTTACTCAGTAATGAATATAACTTGTTAGACGTAATTCGTTATAACGTTGGATTAACACATTCTCAAACGGTCTTATTAGAAAAGGATTTAAAGAATCCATTGCCTAATAAGGTGACTAAAATGAAGATACCGTTTTATTTTCTTATGGGGAAATATGATTATAACACTTCATTACAGGCGGCAAAAACATATTTTAATACGATTGAAGCAGGGAAAAAAGAATTTATTACTTTTGAAAAATCCGCGCATTATCCGCAATTTGAAGAGAAGGAAAAGTTTTATGAGTGGATGTCCGATACATTTGTAAAATAAATAAAGTGTATCCAAACTATAGAGAATTAAAAAAGTTGCGAGATATATCATTACAAAAAGCGAAGTTAAATAAAAAAGACACTTGTATAAAAAACAAGTGTCTTTTTTATAATGTTCTCTATGCAGAAGGAAAAGATTGGATAATGGTCGAAAAATATAATGTAACTTCCAAGAAATGACTAAAACAAGACTATTTTGTCGAGAGAAAGGATACGAAGTATGAAAGAAATGCTACAGTTATTTCGCAATAAAGTGTATGTACGTTTTTTTCTAGCAAATATTTTAGAGCGACTCGGTTCTATGATTGCTGGAGTTTCTTTAATGTTTTATTTGCTAGATCAATACGGAGAACAACCAGTTTACGCAACGATGACACAAATTATGATGGCATTACCTGCATTAATCTTTTTTCTATTAGTAGGGACAGTAGTGGATCGTTTTGATAGACAGCGTATATGCACGGTAAGTAACATATGTTGTTCGCTCTGTAATATCGGAATTCTAATTTCGCTTTATTACGGGATGATTATACTCGTCTTTATATTTTTATTTTTAGAAAATGCATGTATACAATTTTTCTCTCCATCAGAACAGTCGATGATACAGGGAGTAGTTGAATCCGACCAATACGGTGCAGCAGCAGGTGTGAATCAAATGGTGAATAGTTTGTATGCTTTGTTTGGTGTAGGAATTGCAACGATGGTGTACTGGACTTTTGGAATATACGGGAGTATTTTAGTAAATACGCTCACTTTTATTATGAGTGGTATTTTGATTCAAACGATCTCCATTCCAGAAAAAGTTCGTTTGCCAAATGGTAGAACAAAATGGAAAGAAGTTAATTTAAAAATGTTAATAACAGAGTTTAAAGAAGGGATTAGGTATATATACCAAAATGAAACTTTAAAAAAATTACTTTTAGGATTTATCGTGTTTGGTTTATTAAATGGTATTTTAAGCGTATCTACTACTTACATATTAAAATACAAATTAGCACCAGCTACGTATGAAAGTTTAGCAATGGTAGGCGGTGTAGTTGGAGGGATTTCATTACTAATTGGAAGTATAGTAGCAACGAGTATAGGTAAGAAATATGCGCCAAAACCTATTATAGTTTTTGGTATGGCGGGCTCAGGGATCTTTTTCGGTATGTGTTACTTTGTAAATTACGTATGGTCTTTTTATGTATGTATTGCTTTTGCGACTTTCTTTTTACCGTTTATTAATGTTGCAATAATGGGCTGGATGTATGAAATTGTAGAAGAGTCATTTATGGGGCGCGTTCAAAGTTTACTTAGTCCATTAACGACAGGATTCCAGCTTTTATCTCTCGGTGCGATAGCAATGTTATTCCCGAAATGGATTCGTGCAGATACATTGTATATCATTTTATTTGGTTTATTACTTTTTGTTACATGTTTATATCAAGCTATTCTACCTAGTGGGCAAAAGCGAGTACATGTTGTCGCTAAAGAAATGTGATATATTTAGCTTTTTTATTTCTGAATCTTCTATCGAGTGGTAAGGGGAAATCGTTATGTTGATGCGAATGGTTAAGTGGTGTGGGATTACTGGTTTACAACTAGTAGCTGCAATTTTATGTATAATCTGCCTAGGTGCACTACCGCGTTTATTTAAGGGATTGCAAATTGATTTAATCGGTTTTTGGAACACGATTGTATTTCTTGGAGGAAAGTTACTTCAACCGGGGGAAATAACATACGGTTTTCGAGACTCAAGAAAATTATTTCCGCAAATATGGATTCATTATTTAGAGACAATGTTTGTGTTTATTTCGGCATTTTTACTGTCATTACTTATTGCATATCTTCTCGTTGTGTGGGTATTACAACGATCTCAATCAAAGCAACGAATGTGGAATGGGATTTTTCTCGCACTTGAAAGCATCCCAGATATTTTAATAATTTTATTATCTCAACTTCTAGTTGTAATAATCTTTCAAAAGACAGGGTTTATGCCAGTTAAACTTGCAGGGATTGGGGAGGAAAGGGCTCGCCTGTTGCCAATAATATGTCTCACTTTGCCTACAACGTTATTATTTATTAAGTTACTACTATTACGTTTTAGGGAAGAATTAGAGAAGGATTATAGTATATTTGCTAAAAGTAAAGGGCTTAGTTTAAGACATATTTTAACACATCATATTTCAAGAAATGTTTTGTTAACAACAATCTATTATGCAAAAACAAATATTTTATTTATGTTATCAAATCTATATATTATTGAATGGATATTTAATACGTACGGCATGTTTGTTTTTGTAAAAGAAAATTCGAAATTAGAAATATTTACAGTGAGTTTAATTATGTTATACGTACCGCTTTTTATACTATTTCGTTTATTACATACGTTCTTACAAAATGTTATAAAGGAGCGTGTGTAACATGTGGGAAGTTGTAAAAAGAGATGTAAGATTTTGGATTGGTGTTACTTTTTTAAGTGTACTTATGATTGTTAGTATTGGGAATACGTTGTTTTTTGACGGGAATATTCGCGAACTAACGATGATGTATAACGAAAAAGGAGAACTAGAGGCTGCTCCGTTTTCACCGTCGAGTAAATTTTGGTTCGGAAGTGATGAGAAAGGACGCGACCTTTTCCAGTTAATAATAGAAGGAGCAAAATGGACAGTTGGCGCGAGTGTAATTATAGCGATTTTACGAGTTATAGTTGGAGGGGGAGTTGGTTTACTTCTTGGTATGTATGGAAAACGTTCTTTCCCAGTTATTTCATCCTTTTTTGATCCTTTTAGTATTGTACCGATGGTTATGATTTCTTATTTTATGTTAAATGAAGTTTTAACGTTTGATAGTGGAGCAGAACTTGTGCCGTTGTATTTGCGTGTGGCATTCCAAATTATAGTTCTTGTATGTCTTGCTGTACCAACGGTTATGTTGTATGTAGCGCAAGAAGTAAAGCGTATTAAGAAAGAAGAATTTATGTTGGCAGCTACTGTGCTCGGCGGAAGTAAGTGGCATAGGTTGAAGCGCCATATATGGCCGCATATGTTACCATCATTTCTTTTATTAGTAGCTCAACAATTTGTAAGTGTACTATTACTTCTTTTACATCTTGGATTACTTAAGTTGTTTTTTGGTGGAACGATATTATTTGGATTAGATGCAGATAGTGTAACAAAGGAATGGACAGGTCTAATTGGTCAAAATTTCCGTCACTTAACTACACATACATGGATAGTACTTATACCAATCGCTTTCTATAGTATGACGATCCTGTCAGGGAATCTAATTAGTAATAGCATGCAAGATGCGATTAAACTAGGGAATATAAGAACACCTAAGAGCAAGAACAAGGATAAAGAAATGAAGGAAGAGATACAAGTACAACATACTGTGAATGATTTTTCTTTCCATAGGGAGGTACAAAAATAAAAAAAGATAGCTGAAGACAAATTGTTTTCAGCTATCTTTTTTTGTTTAATTTAGTGATGTCCAGCTAGTAGAGTAAACACTATTATTAAGAAAAATCCACTAGATGCCCACATTAAAAATGTAAGGAAAGAGAGCTGTTTCTTTGCCTTCCAAAGCATTTCATGAATTGTGACATAGCCAAGTGAACCGATAGCACTTCCCATAATGAGTCCTTGCAGGTGAAGAGCTTTTCCTTCCATCAAAATACCAAAAACCGTACCAGTACCGAGAATAAGGGAAAGTAATAAAGTTGTTAATAAAAATGAAATATATTTATGCTTTGTAAAGAGAAAGGGGATAATTAAAGCTAATCCTTCTGGAATATGGTGAATGACGATTGCTATTAAAAAAGGAATGGCAGAGTCAGCATGATTAATAAAAGTTGCACCTAAAGCAAAGCCACTCGGCAAATTATGAATAAATATAGCAAAAGAAAGAAAAAGGAAAGTTTGCCACGCTTGTTGATCTTTTTTACGTATCATTGGATGATGACAATAGTTATCTAATAGGCTCATAACTAAAATACCGATAGCTATACCGAGTATAGGGCCGATTATTTCATAGCTTGCAAATGTTTCAGGAATAATTTCAAGTGATAAAAGTCCAAGTAAAATTCCGCCGCATAATGCGTATAAACGATGCATTTTTTCTTCAATTAGCTGACGGGTAGCAATGCCGACCGCACCACCTAATAGTAATCCACCGAATGAAAAAAATGTAACTATCATAGGAATCCATAATCGTTCCATCGTATCACACTCCGATTCGTCCACTTATTTTTAGCTTACGAAAAGGAAAGTTAGATTAGTCCAAGTAATTGTGTTTGATTATAGAGAAAAAACTAATAATTCGTTATAATTTATATATTAAATATAAGTGGAAAATGAAATGGGGAATACGTTTGCAAACAAAATGGAGTCTATCTGAATACGAAAATCCAAAACGATATGATATAGAAAATAAAAGTCTGTCAGATTTTCCGTTTTTACTATCATGGGCACAAAAACTAAATATACAAAATGAATGGATTCTAGATCTTGCCTGTGGTACAGGAAGGGTTACAATTCCATTTATAGAAAATGGATATCAAATGATTGGTGTAGATATACATGAAGGCATGCTTGCTGAAGCAAAGACAAAAACCACGGATTGTAAGAAGGTAAAATGGTTACAACAAGACTGTTTACAATTAAGCATGAATGAAACAATTCCGTTAGCATTTATGGTGGGGCACGGATTCCAGCATTTCCTTACGAATACAGATCAAGATCAGTTATTAACATCTATTCATCACGTATTAGCTGAAAATGGTATATTCATATTCGATACACGTTTTCCTTCAAAAGAAGAATTAATACAGCCATCTACAGAAGAATATTGGACAACTATTAGTGATGAAAAGGGAAGAAAATGTGATTTATATACTGAAATGATATACGATTCAATTCAGCAAATACAGCATTACATAACAACAAGAAAGTTTTATGATGAGGATGCACTAGTAGAGGAACTGAAAACAACGATTGATCTTCGCTATACGTATCCTCAGGAGTTAGAAAGATTATTAGTAGCGAATGGTTTTGAATTATTACATATATATAATGATTGGGAAGGAAATGAGTTAGGGGAAGATTGCTATTCTATGGTAGTAGTTTGCCGGAAGAAAAAATAGTATTATTTTAAAAATATGAGTGTAAAAAGCCTTTAAGGAGAGAAAAAGATGTCTTGGTACTTAGATAATGTTTATGAATTAAATAAAGAAGCGCCGTATACATTCTACCTTCCTAGCTTAGAAGTTTTGGCGAAATTAAAGGTTGGAGATTTGGTAAAGCTAATTTTTGTATCTAAAAAAGAGGAAGAAGATGGATTTAATGGTGAAAGAATGTGGGTTGAAATTACTGAAAGAAATGAGAAGAAGTTTGTAGGGGAACTGAGCAATGAACCATATCGATTAGATTTAAAAATAGGTGATAAAATTTCATTTGGAATTGAAAATATATGTGATACGGAATATAACGATCCAGCTTCAAAAGATTGGGATTTTTATTTTGATACGAAGGTAATTGTTAGTAATGATGTACTTGAAAAAAGAGAATTTAACTTTATGCTTAAAGGAGATTCAAGAGAAGAAGGTGACTCTGGTTGGTCAATATTAAGTGGTTATGAGAGTGATGACTATGTGAATGATCCTAAAAACTTTCAAATTATTTCAATTGGAGTCATATTGAATATAGATGATACTATTTTGAAATTTATTGAAGAAACCCCTTTATGTGCATATGAAAGAAACGATGAAGGTAGATTCTATAAAATTGAAGACTATGATTGGGATGCATATTTAAATGGATAGAAGAATTTACTTTGTTTTAAAGAACAGTACATTTTGTTTCGGAATCATATTAACGTTTTTATTAAGCGGATGTATCAGTTTTAGTAAAGAAACTACAGATACCATATACTTAATTCCTGAAGAGTACGAAGGGGATCTGATTGTTGTGTACAACGTACCTGGTGCTGAGTTGTTACCAAAGGAAGAGGAGTTTAGTGTTGTCACTTTTGCAGCTGATGGGAGTGCTGTGACATCTACAAAAAATATGAAGTATGGAACGGTAAATGATTTATATTATACAGTAAATAAAGAAGGCCAGCGTACAAAAATTGATTCGAGCTGTATACATTTTTCTTCAACTGGAAGTAGAACCGAAAATTCGTGGGAATTTCCGTTTGCAAACTTAGAAGTAACTCGTACAGCATGTTCTCAAGAATTTTCAGCCAATGGCAGAGAGGTACCAGAGAATCAAGAGCATCCTGCCGAAAAGAAGATGAGAGATTTAATGCAGCGTATACAAGAACGGTATATGAATAAAGTAAAATAGTTATTGTGTTAAATAGCAAAAATTTAAAAGTTGTGAAAATTAAAGAGAATAGTAGTAAATGGAGGAACTAATGATGCAACAAATTAAAAAAATAGGAAACTCATTTTGGTATATGACACCAGTTTCTGAAACAGATAGACCTATATTAGGAATGGTTGTTGGAAAAGAAAAAACGTTAATGATTGATGCAGGAAATTCAGAGGAACATGCACAATTGTTTTTAGAAATGTTAAAGGAACAAAATGTATCACATCCTGATTTCGTAGCATTAACGCATTGGCATTGGGATCATATTTTTGGATTGTCTGTACTACAAGATGCATTGTCCATTGCACATTCTGAAACGAAAAAAGAGATGAGTACACTTGTTTCTTATGAATGGACAGATGAAGCGTTGGATGCACGTGTAAAAAAGGGTATTGAAATTGAATTTTGTGCGGATTGTATCAAAAAAGAGTTTAATGAAAAAGCGAGAAATATTAAAATTATCCCTCCAACTTTAACATTCGAGAATCAACTTGAATTAGACCTTGGTGAAGTGACCTGCGTGTTAAAACATGTGGGCGGAGATCATGCACATGATTCGATTGTTATGTATATAAAAGAAGAAAAGATATTGTTTGTAGGAGACTGTATATATGCAGATATTTTTTCTTCTAAGTGGAACTATACGACGAAAAGAACGTTTAAATTAATAGAAGAGTTGGAGAAATTTGATGCTGAAACTTATATTCTTTCTCATGGGGAAGCAATAGATCGAGCTGAATTTTTACAAGAAATTCATTTGCTAAAAACAGTAGGAACTTATACAGAAGCTCATAAAGGCAATGAAGAGAAGATAAAGGCAGCATATAAACAAGAGCTAGATAGAGAATTAAATGAAGATGAATTAGAAACCATAACGTATTTTGTCAATGGTTATGAAATGGTGAATCTAAAAAACACAACTTTAATCAAATAATAGTAAACTGCATAAAAAGAGTATTGAAAGTTAATTCAATACTCTTTTTAATATTAAGTTCCAACCAATTTTCAATTATTTTTTACTACGTACAATTTGAAGCTACACCATTTTTTGGTTGTTTATATACATAAGCTTTTAAGTAGAGACTTTCTTTGCTAACCGAGTTATATAGTCGAAAAATCGATCGTGGTTTACATCATAAACAACATTTACCGGCCGTCCATCATCAGTTTCCACTGTACGCCCTTGGCTTGGTCCGTATGTATGAACGATACTATTGATCGTTTGTACTTTTGCTAGATCAGCTTTCCCAACAAACGCAGCAGTTAATACATCCCACAAATAGTAGGTAGAGTTCTTTGCAAAATGAACAAGAGGGGGAACAATTGCATAACATTGACCAAGGAAATCAATACCGATATACTTTCGCTCTTTTGCCCACTGTTCACGTATGTCAATAGTTAGGGGAACTTGGTTTGTACTCTCTAGAGTTACTAAGTCGATTTCTATATTTGCTTCCCATACGCGAGCTACTGCTTCAGGGTCCCAAAACGAATTCCACTCGGCTGTTCCATCATGTTCGGGTTCATGTACATTGCCTGCAGTACGAAATGTACCGCCCATCCAAACAAGGCGCTCAATTTTCCCCTCGATTACAGGTGCTTCATATAGTGCACGGGCTAAATCGGTAAGAGGACCTGTAAATAATAAAGTTGTTTTCTCTTCAGTTTGTAGAAGAGTCTCAATTAAATGATGATGCGCAGGCTTTGCTGCTACGTGCGTTACAACTTTTCCAGACTCATTTAAAATGGGTAAAGCATCTACATAAAATGCATGCATCCGCCAGTCTTTTGGAAACGGATTTTTTCCACGAGAATTAGAAGCTGCTACCTCAATAGTATTTTTACCGAAGCGATCAATAATTTTTCGACTTGCAGACATTGCTGGTTCTAAATAGCAATCTGCTGGGATAACTGAAACACCTGTAAGTTCTACATTATCCATTTGGAGTAATAAAAATAGTGAAACTAAATCATCTACACCACCATCATGATTGAAGTACACTTTTTTCATCATTGTAATCTCCATTCTCTAATATTTAACTAGAAATTAAATTTTCATTTTGGAAAAATCATTGATTATTTCTACTACCTCAATTTTTCCATTAATCAATAGCTCAGGTAATTCGTTTTTGCTATTTCTTTTCCAATACTCTCTAGCTTGTTCTATTTTTTG
>NZ_BOQB01000237.1 GCF_018332475.1 Bacillus sanguinis
TTTTGCAATAGAAACTACGATTGTCCCTTTGATTGCATCACCTAAAAATGTAGCGATGAAATACCCTTTTCCATATACGCGCCCCATATTTCTTGCACCAGGATTACCGCTTCCTTCATCCCGAATATCAACGTTATGTCTCCATTTCGTTACTATATAAGCGGTCAATATGTTTCCAAATAAATAAGAAGCCACCAAATACAAAAATTGCATACTATTAATCATGTAATCATTCACTTTCTACATAGGAATACATATACAATATTCAAGAACTATGTATATTGTACTTTTTTATCCACATCCCTTTATACATTTTAACATCATATATTTACAAATCATACAAAAATTCTCATACAGCTATTTATTAAAATATATATTCTTCATTAAATAATAGCTACCTTTCACTGCTGGTTCGGATTGTGATACAAATGTAACTTCTCCTATACTTTTCTCACAGCATTTCTTAAACTCAACATATATTTCAGGAACGAAACGCAGTATGCTGCCACTTACTGCAATTAAAGTTGATACATCAAATTGCATTTTATTGTAAATATTCACCGTAATTCTCGTTAATTCCTTAGCCGCTTGCAAGATAATTTCTTGTGCATCATCATTCCCATTTCTCGCTTCCTCAATAATTAGCGGTGCAATTGCTGCAACTTTATCTTTTGAAAAACTGTATACTAGTTGTTTTATATTAGACGATGTTAATAGTTGAAACTCGTCTTGAATCCTTAAGCTTAATGGACAAAGTGTAACTCCTTGATCAAATTGATCTGCCATTCTCTTTAAACCTTGTAACGCAATCCAATATCCACTTCCTTCATCACCTAAAATATGTCCCCATCCACCACTATACTTATACACTTCCCCTTTCTTTCCAATACAAATTGCGCCTGTACCTCCAATCGTTAAAATTCCATCTTTCCCTTTTAAAGCAGCTGCATGTGCAATCATTGCGTCATTTAAAACTTCAATTTGTGTTCCATACTTCTTTTTTAAACGTAATGTTAATTCATTTGTATTTGCACCACTTACACCCGCTAATCCTAAACAAATACAAACGCAATGCCCATTTAATAAACCTTTTTGGCATTGATCAATTGATTCCATAATATGAAAAAGTGCTTCTTCAAAATCAATTAATATATTTCCAAAACCACTCGTAGCTCTTACAAGTTCATTTCCGTCTTGATCAAATGCAATTGCTTCTGTCTTCGTTCCCCCGCCATCTACTCCAATCATATAATTCATATATATTCACCCCATTTTCTTCATATTGAAGGAAATGTTATATTCCCTAAAACTACAGATTGCTTTGCACCTGTTGCGCTCGGCACATTACTCGGATTACGATGATGCGTTTCGTTTGCTAAAATAGCAAAGGCGATTGCCTCTTTTGCTGCAGAAGAATTCCCTAAATTTTCTTGAATAAAAATCGCACATTTTTCATCCTTCAATTCATTTCGTATCATTTCAACAAGTGTACGATTATAACTTCCGCCACCGCCTAATATCACCTCATCAATTTCATAATACGGCAGAATAAACTCCTTATAATGATGAACAATTGAACTTGCTGTATACATCGTGACAGTCGTCAATATATTTTCTTTACTATGCTTTTTAAACCGCTTCAATAATTCACTGACAAATTCTTCTCCAAACTGTTCTCTACCAGTTGATTTCGGTGGATTCATTTTCAAAAATGGATGGCTCATACAATATGTCAAAATTTCTTCTACAACTACTCCCTGTTTTGCAATCTTACCATTTTGATCATATGGCAACTGAAATAATCTTTGACATACTTCATCAATTATCATATTCCCTGGACCTGTATCAAAAGCTATAACGCTTTTATCACTTAAGTGACCTGGTACTACAGTAACATTACCGATCCCACCAATATTTTGTAGTAGTCTATTTTTAGTTGGGTGACGATACAAAATAACCTCTGAATATGGCACAAGAGGTGCACCTTGTCCCCCTGCTGCCATGTCCATCGTTCGAAAATTAGAAATAACTATCGTGTTTGTTTCATACGCTATAACTGCTGGTTCTCCAATTTGCAATGTGGAAGGAACCATACTACCATCTTGCTTTGGTTGATGATAAATCGTTTGTCCGTGCGAACCTATTAAATCTAATTTTTCCAAAGAAAAATTGACCTCCTTACAAACTTCCTTTACAGCGTTGGCGAAGCATAAACCGAGTTTGAAATTCAAACTGCAGATGAGTTGGACATTTGAATTTTCTATTGATAATGCCTGTTGAATCTCATTTTTCATATCATTACAAAATGGAACTGTAGTGAAATGGATGAGTTCAACTTTAGAACCTACACCACTCCCTTCTATATGAACGAGCGCTACATCTATTCCATCTAATGAAGTACCGGACATAATCCCTGCAATATACATAGCATGCATGACCTCCCCTTTACTAAAAAACAATCATGTAAGTTACAAATGTACAACCGATTGAAAATATTATAAATCTAAAAAACAACTGAGCTTTCGATACAAACGATCCATCAATGAAAGAAACAACTACTGTAAGCAAAATACTTGCCGCAATGCTTGTAACAAGCCATACACTATGCATTTGTGGAAGTTGTAGCATTCTTAATAAAGGAACAAAAAGTAAATTTGCACATATCACTCCAAATAGTAATAAAAATACACCTTTATAACTAAATTTTATATTCATTCCATTTCACCCTCTCTGGACTTCATATGAAAGAAGTGATAGGTAAAAATACCTATCACTCATAAATACAGTATAAAACTTATGGATTAACAGATTCTCCGTCACCATTCTTTTCAATTTCAAGCATATTTTTGTCGTACATTTTAAAGAATGGTAGATAAATAAGGAATGATATTGCTATATTTATTAACACTAATACAATTGCACGCCAATCTCCTCCTGTAGCTAAATATGCGCCAATTGGGGCTGGTAATGTCCATGGCGGCATAATATGAGTTGGCGTTACAAATCCCATTGCAGTTGCAGCATAAGCGATAGTCGCTGTTACTAACGGTGTAATAACGAAAGGAATAATTAAAATGGGATTCAATACAATCGGTAAACCAAAAATAACTGGCTCATTAATATTAAAAATACCTGGTACAATACAAGTTCTCGATAGTGCTTTCGAATATTTTGATCTTCCAAATACAATCATAGCTAACACAAGTCCTAACGTTGCACCCGAACCACCAATCCAAATAAACCATTGATAAAACGGCTCTGGTGCAATGAATGGAAATTGACTCGCACCACTTGCTACAGCCTCACCATTTTTCCCTAAATACACATCCCAAAGCGGTCTTGCTACAGTACCTACAACCGATACACCATGTATTCCGAAGGACCAGAAAAATGTAATTAAAAATACAGGGATGATAACGCCAAAGTAACTATCACCAGCTTTGACTAACGGTGCGGCTAATTTATCCACTACGTAATGTACATCAACTTTAAAAACAACTGTAATAAGACTCATAATAATAATAACGAATGCAGCAGGTATAAGTGCTTCAAACGAACGTGATACTGACGGTGGTACTTGTTCAGGCATTTTGATCGTTACGTTGTTCTTCTTACAAAATCTTAAAATCTCAACTGATAAAATAGAAACAATCATTGTCACGAATAATCCATGACCTCCGAGATTTGTCATCGGAAGCATAAACCCTTTTTTATCAATTAATTCAGGAGTTAATGTTAATAGCAGTGAACATACTGCTAGCTGAGCTCCCGATAAAGCATCTAATTTATAACTTTTCGCCAAATTATATCCTATTCCAAATGCTATATATAAAGACATAATAAACATCGTTAAGCGATATGGTATTAATATACTTGTTTGATTTTTTAATGCCCAAACGGATATGAAACTATCTTTCGGTAATGGTGGAAATGCTACGATTAAAAAGAAACTTCCTACGATAATAAATGGTAACGCCGAAATAACTCCATCACGGATTGCTTGTAAATGCCTTTGCTCAGAAAGCCTTGCCATCGGTCCAGATAAGTTTTTATCAAGAAACGTGACAAACTTATTCATAACGCTTCCCCCTAACGAATTAAATCATTTACAGTTTTTAATAAAGTCGGTCCACCAAGCGGTGTATATGCTTGTGGCGGTATGATACCGCATGGAATAGATTCCTCTTCTGCAAATTTTTTTACAGAGTCAAATCGGTGTCTAACTTGTGGTGCAACCATTACAACATCCCAACCATTCTTTACTTCTTCTTCCACCTCACTTGTTCCAATCGCATGCACTTCCATGTTTACACCCTTTTTCTCTGCCTCTTTTTTTAAAGCGTTTACAACAATAGCGCTGGACATCCCTCCAGAACAAACGAATAAAACCTTCATTTATTAATCCTCCTATACTTATAAATTATCTCCTTCGATTGAAAGGAAGTTTCACTTTACTAACAAGCATATGAAGACGTGAAAGAATTTAGTTATACTGAAAGTAAATTTCAGTAAAAATATTTCTCCTATTAAATTAATGTTTCAATATTTATTTTCTCAATTGTAGGTACAACCTCACCTCGGATATCATATTAGTTAACCATATAATAGGGAGGCGTATAAATGATCGTTAAACGTTTATTAATGATATGTAGTATCGTCATCTTTTTTATTCCTTTCATGTCCCCTCACTCTACTTACGCTGAAGTAAGTACTACGTACAAAAAACATGAATTACGTGCTGTATGGATTGCATCTGTTCTTAATATTGATTGGCCCTCAAAAACTGGCTTACCTATCGAAAATCAAAAACAAGAGTTTATTAGATTATTAGACGATGTAAAAAACACTGGTATGAATGCAGTTGTTGTACAAATAAAGCCAACCGCTGATGCTTTTTACCCTTCCAATTACGGTCCTTGGTCTGAATACATTACAGGTACACAGGGAAAAGATCCTGGATACGACCCACTAGCATTTATGATTGAAGAAGCACATAAAAGAAATATAGAATTCCACGCATGGATTAATCCCTACCGAATAACGATGAATCACACTGATATAAATCGATTAGCGAATAATCACCCTGCAAAACAGCACCCGGATTGGATTGTACCTTATGGCGGGAAGCTATATTACAACCCTGGCATTCCAGAAGTGAAAAAATTTATTACTGAAGGTGCTTTAGAAATTGTACAAAATTATGATATTGATGCGTTGCATATGGATGATTATTTTTATCCATATAAAGTAGCGGGTGAACAATTCCCCGATCAAAAAACGTACGAAACATATAATAACGGTAGATTTACAAATATAGAGGATTGGCGACGTGACAATGTAAATGAACTTGTAAGAGATTTAAATACTGCTATTAAACAAGAAAAATCATACGTAAAATTTGGCATAAGTCCGTTCGGCGTATGGCGAAATATAGCTGACGATCCAACTGGCTCTAACACAACTGCAGGTCAAAGAAACTATGATGACCTTTATGCCGATACACGTGAATGGATACAAAAAGGTTATATTGATTACATTACACCGCAAATTTATTGGAATATTGGTTTCACACCAGCTGCATATGACATTTTAGTAGATTGGTGGGTAAAAGAAACAAATAATAAACCGATTCACCTATACATCGGGCAGGCGGCTTATAAAATTAATAATAACTCTGTCCCAGCTTGGTCTAATCCTGAAGAATATCCAAGACAAATTGCATTAAACCGGTTATATCCTGAAATAAAGGGAAGTATGCATTTTAGCTTAAAAGATATTAATAACAATCCACTCGGAGTGAAAGATAGACTCTCAAAAGACATATATAAACATCCCGCCTTAATCCCGCCTATGCCCTGGCTTGATCATCATCCACCAAAACAACCGACTTTAAAAGGTGCGATTTCAAGAGATGAAGGTATTGCTGTAGGTATCATTGATAATAGAGAGAATGACTCTGCTTATTACGCCATTTACCGTGTGAATGGAAAAAATGAAGTGGATATACAAAATCCAAAACATTTACTTACTACTGTAAGAAAAACAAAACTTGGAGAAATTTATGTAGATAAAAGCGCGATTTCTGGAGAAACATATACGTATGTAGTAACTGCCGTTGATCGTTTGCATAATGAAAGTGCTCCTTCTAGTAAGACCACTATAAAAGCAAAATAGTATACAACAAAAAACTACCTATTCATTCATGAATAGGTAGTTTTTATATTATCATTTATAAATTAATCTAAATAATTTC
>NZ_BOQB01000238.1 GCF_018332475.1 Bacillus sanguinis
GACTTACCTATCGACAATTAATAATATCACCTAATGTAACTGTTTCCGGCGTAGCTGTTTTTTGTGGATTTAATATAGCTGTATTTACGTCCGTCGTGTTAATTGGAGTAGGGTCTGTAATGGTAATAGGCGGTTCACCAGGAATTGGTTCATATGTGAAAGTAACAGTTGCTTGATTTCGAACGATACCACCAGGCGGTACACTTGTTACCCTCGCTTGGAATTGAACAGTAATTGTATCGTTCGGATTGACTGTACCTACAGGTATACCTTCTACAGGATTTGCTCCAAGATCAGGAATACCATTTAATATAACGGTACCTGGAACAAATGTTAGCCCATTTGCTAACGGATCAGTAATGATAACGGAAGTTGCAGGGACTGACCCGCGATTTTGGAAGGTTACAGTATACGTTATAATTTCATTTATATCTACAATTTGTTTGTCTGCTAGTTTATTTGGGTTAGGTGTAGGCGTAATAACGGATACTTCAACAGTTGGAGTAGGATCTGTAATGGTAATAGGGGGTTCGCCAGGGTTTGGCTGGAATGTGTAAGTGACAGTTGCAGTGTTTTTAATAATACCATCTGGCGGTAGTGCGGTTATAGTAACTTGATAAGTTAACGTAACAATTTGTCCTGGAGTAACAGTCCCAATGTTTACACCACTATTTGGATTTGCTCCAGGCGAAGAAACACCATTAATCGTAACACTATTCGGAATGAAAGTAGTACCAGCTGGAGTAGGGTCTGTAATAATAACATCTGTCGCATTAATATTCCCGACATTTTGGAACGTAATTGTATATGTGACAGTATCACCAAGATTAATAGTTTGAGGGTTACCTTGTTTGTTAGGGTTAATAGTAACTTCACTTACTTGCGTCTTTGTAGTAGGTGTAGGCGTAGTAACAGATACAGGTGGTCTAGTAGGATCTGGCTGGTATTGGAATGAAACTGTCCCTTGATTTTCGATAAAGCCTGTTGGTGGTATCGATGTTACTTGAACTTGGAAAGTTACGACGGCGGAAGTGTTAGGTTCTAATGTACCGATAAGAATTCCAGAACTAGGAACAATACCTGGCTGTGTAACGTCGTTTATCGTAACACTATTCGGAATGAAAGTAGTGCCAGCTGGAATAGGGTCGGTTACAAGTACATTTGTTGCAGGGACAGTTCCTGTATTTTGTAAGGAGATTGTATAGGTGATTGTGTCACCTAATAAAGCAAATACTTTATCAGCGGATTTTGTAGGGTTTGTTGTTGCCGTGTTGACATTGGTAGTAGTAGGAGGCGTTGGAGTAGTCACTGTTACTGGAGGTTCTCCAGGATTAGGTTGGAATGTGTAGGTGATAGTAGCTTCATTTACAATAATTCCGTTAGGTGGTATGGAAACAACACGAACTTGGAAAGTTACAACAACTGATTGACTAGGGTTTAATGTGCCAAGAGGAATGCCAAGAGCTGGATCAACGTCACTAGTTGGGATACCATTAATTGTTACACTATTTGGAATGAAAGTCGTACCAACTGGAATCGAATCTGTGAAAATGATGTTTGTTAGTTCAACAGTTTGTAAGTTTTGGAAGGTAACGGTGTACGTAATGATATCGTCTATATCAACGTTGTTTCGATCAGCTGTTTTCGATGGATTAATAATGCTATTAATGATTTCAGTATTAACTGGTGGTGTTGTCTCTGTTTCTGTAATAGGAGGTTCATTTGGATTAGGTTGAGATGTAAAGTTGACTGAACCAACATTTGTAACAACCCCATTAGGCGGTATATTCGTAATCGTTACTTGGAACGTGATGGCTATTATTTGATTTGGTTGTATTGTACCAATAGGTATTCCAATGCTTGGATTAATACCTGGTTGTGAAATACCATTTACTGTAACGGAATCCACAATAAATTGTGTACCTACTGGTGGTAGATCAATGATAGATACATTTGTCATAGGAATATTTCCGATGTTTTCAAGAGTGATCGTATAAGTGAGTGCATCTCCAATGTTAGCGATTTGCAAATCTACTGTTTTTGTTGACACTAACTCTGCATTTTGTACAATTGTTTCTGCAATTGGAGTAGGTGTTGTTATTGTAATGGGCGGAAGAGTAGGGTCTGGTTGAGATGTGTAAGTGACATTTGCTTCATTTGAGATAATGCCATTTGGTGGTAGAGCAGTTACTTGTACTTCTAAGGTAACAGTCACTATTTGTCTAGGGTTTAATGTGCCAACTGGGATTCCGGTTGTTGGTGTTAAATTAGGTTGTGAAACGCCATTAATCGTGACGCTTCCAGGGATAAATGTAGTTCCAGTAGGGATAGAATCTGTAATAATGACATTAGTTGCAGGTATATTACCAGTATTTTGAAGGGTGATCGTATAAGTGAGCGTATCACCAATACTTGCAAACTCACGATCTACTGTTTTTTGTGGATTTGGGTTAGCCGTACGAACAGGTATTGTTACCGTAGGAGTCGTTTCTGTTGTTGTGATAGGAGGTTCATTCGGATTAGGTTGAGAAGTATAGGTAACACTTGCTGTGTTTTCTATTTTTCCACTAGGAGGAATAGCATTTATTTGAATTTGGAATGTAACTGTAACTGTTTCACTTGGGTTAACTGTTCCGACAAGAATACCTGTAACTGGACTGGCGCCAGGTTGAGTAACGTTGTTTACAGTAACGCTATTCGTAATAAAAGAAGTACCCGGAGGTAAAGCGTCTGTAATTGTTACATTTGTAGCAGGTATTGTACCTTGGTTTGTAAATATAACAGTATAAGTTACAGTGTTTCCTATTTCTGCAAATGTTAAATTAGCAGTTTTTGTTGGGCTTATTACTGCGGTTTGAATCGGAGTATTCGTTTCTGGTGTAGTTTCTGTTTTTGTCACAGGAGGTAAAGTCGGATCCGTTTGATAATTAAATGTAGCACTTCCTTGGTTATTTATGGTTCCGCTCGGTGGAATGTTAATGACTTGAACTTGAAAAGTGATAGTAACTCTTTCAGTTGGTGTTAGCGTACCGATTGGAATTCCTGATGCTGGATTTATTCCTGCTTGAGGAACACCGTTAATAGTTACGCTATCTGGAATAAATGTAGTACCAGCTGGAATCGAGTCTGTTATAGTTACGTTCGTAGCTGGAACAGTTCCAACATTTTGGAAAGAAAGAGTATAGGTAATAATGTCATTTAATGCAACGAAGGAACGATTTGCTGTTTTTTGTGGTTCTAATGTAGCTGTATTGACAGTTGTTTCCGTTTCAGGAGTTGTAATGGTAGTTGTGACAGGAGGCTCGTTAGGATTTGGTTCATATGTGAATGTGATATTTGCTTTATTTCTAATGACTCCACCAGGTGGGATACTGTTTACGATACCTTGAAACGTAACTGTAATACTTTGACCAGGATTGACAGTTCCAATCGGTATGCCAATTTCGGGATTTTCGCCAAGCTGAGATATTCCATTAATAACAACGCTACCTGGAACGAATGAAACACCTTGCGGAAGCGAATCTTGCACAGTAACATTCGTTGCAGGAACGGTTCCTTTATTTTGGAAAGTAACAGTAAAAGTAACTATATCGCCTATATCAGCTATTTGAAGGTCCGCGGATTTTGTAGTTGTTGGATTTGGATTATTAATAGATACGTTCACATTAGGTGTTGGTGTAGTTGAAGTGACAGGGGGTTCATTTGGATTTGGTTGATATTGATAAGTGAACGATGCTTGATTTTCAATTATTCCATTTGGTGGAAAATTTGTAACGAGGACTTGGTAGGTGATTGTTTTTGTTTCTCCAACAGCTACAGTATCCAATTGAATACCAAGTGCTGGGTTTGATCCCGGAGAGGTAACGCCATTAATGGTCACACTATCTGGAATGAAGGTGGTTCCGCTAGGGGTAGGATCTATAAGTGTCACGTTAGTGGCAGGAACAGTTCCTCCATTTCGAAATGTAATTGTGTACGTAATGGTATCACCTATATCAGCAAGTTGTTTGTCGGCAGTTTTAGTTGGAGTTGAAATAATAGTATTAACGGCTGTTTCTGTTTTGGGGGTAGGACTTGTTTTTGTCACAGGCGGCTCATTAGGATCTACAATATGAGTAAATGAAACAGTACCTTGGTTTTCAACTAAACCATGTGGTGGAACACTAATAACTTGAACTTGAAAAGATATAGTTGCTGCTTCAGTGGGATCCAATGTACCTACTGTTATACCTGTGGAAGGGTTTGTATTTGGCTGTGAAGTCCCGTTAATAGTCACGCTATTTGGAATGAAAGTAGTTCCATTTGGAATAGGGTCTGTCAGGACGATATTAGTAGCAGGAACAGTTCCGTTATTTTGTAAACTAATGGTATACGTAATAATATCACCAATATCAGCAAAAGCTCGATCGGCAGATTTCGTTGGGTTCACTGTTGCTGTATTGACAGTTACACTTGTAGGTGGCGTTGGTTCAGTCGTTGTTACTGGTGGCAAGGTAGGATCTGGTTGGTACGTATAAGTTGTTGAAGCCTCATTTGTAATAGTACCGCCAGCAGGAATTTGTGTAACACGAACTTGGAATAATAGTGTTTTGGTTTCGCCTGGATTCAATGTACCAACAGTAATCCCTAATGCAGGGTTCGAATTTGGAACAGGATTATTATTTAGAACTACACTATTTGGGATGAAAGTAGTACCAGCAGGGATTGGATCAGTGAATATTACGTTAGTAGCAGGAACAGTTCCGTCATTATTAAATGTAATCGTATACGTAATAATGTCACCAATATCAACAGCGGTTTTATCAGCTGTTTTTATAGGATTAATAATAGCGGTATTAATAGGAACGGTAGTAGGTGGTGTAGGATTTGTTGTTGTAATCGTAGGTTTAGTTGGATCAGGCTGATAAGTAAATGTTGTATTTCCTATATTTCGAATTACCCCATTTTGTGGAAGGGAAGTGACCTGAACTTGGAAAGTAACGGTTGTTGTTGAACCGGCATTAATCGTTCCAACTTGTATCCCGCCAGTAGGATTAATATTAGGCTGTGAAACACCATTAATTGTTACGCTATTTGGAATGAAAGTAGTACCAGCAGGGATTGGATCGGTCACAATGACGTTTGTAGCAGGGATATTTCCCGTGTTTGGCAATGTAATCGTATACGTAATAATATCACCGATGTCAGCAACTTGTGGGCTAACAGTTTTTGTAGGATTTACAATTGCAGTTCGTACAGAAGTGTTAGTTGGAGGTGGGGTAGTTGTAGTAGTTGTTGGAGGTTCAGTTGGGTTCGGTTGTGACGTATAGGTTACGTTTGCTTCGTTCGTAATCGTTCCGTTGGCTGGAAGGGAAGTGACTTGAACTTGAAAAGTAACGGTCGTCGTTTGACCAGCTGCAACAGTACCGATTGGAATATTTGTCGGGGTTATGCCAGTTTGTATAGTGCCATTAACTGTAACGCTGTTAGGAATAAAAGTAGTACCTGTAGGAATCGGATCAGTAATTGAAACATTCGTTGCTGAAGTGTTACCGTTATTTGGGATTGTGATCGTGTAAGTAATAATGTCACCAATATTTACAATTTGTTGGTTTGCCGTTTTTGATGGATTAATGATAGCGGCATTAATTAATGTTTCTACAATATTACTAGTTGACGTTCTATTAATAGGAGGTTGACCAGGTGGATTATATTGAAAGCTTGATGAAGCGCTATTTCGAATTGGATTTTGCACAGGTAAACTATTAACTTGAACTTGAAAAGTAATGGTTGCATTTCCATTAGCTGCAATCGTTCCAATGTTTATACCAGTAGCAGGATTGTCTGTAGTAGGCGTACCATTAACTGTAACACTACCTGGTACAAAAGTAGTGCCAGCAGGAGGTATATCTGTAATGATAACATTATTTGCAGCTAATGGTGCTTGGTTCGTTGCGGTAATGGTATACGTAATCGTATCACCGATGGTAGCAATTGTTTTGTCAACCGTTTTTACTAATGCAACATTAGCTGTGAAAATATCTGTATTAACTATATTGCTTGTTGTTGTTCGACTAATAGTGGGTGCATTAGGTGCTGGTTGAAATGTGTATCCAAAGGATGCTACGTTACTTGCAACTGGTGGGGTAGGGACACTTGTAACATCTACTTGAAAGGTAATTGTAACAGAGCCGCCAGCAGGAATATTGCTAATGGGAATACCAGTAGCAGGATTTCCAGCTGTTGCAACGCCATCAACTGTAACGCTGTTTGGAACGAAAGTAGTGCCAGCGGGTATGGGGTCTGTAAATGTAACGTTTTGGGCAGGAAGTGTTCCGGTATTTTGGACAACGATTGTATAGGTTAAACGACTTCCTATTGTTGCTATTGCCATTAGATTCGTCCTTTCTGTATAAATTTAAATCTGGTCAAGGCATGGAATATTTACAAACAGCATTATTTAATAATCTAGAAACAATACTATGTGTAAATATTAGTATAAAATGAGCTCGTCATTGCATCCTATTCAAATTTAAATGAATAGGAATAGGCAAAGGCTTTTTTTTTGCCCAAATTAGTCTGTGCATATACAAATGGAACTTTTTTTACTTGTTTGCATTAAATGAAATAGCGAATAAATATTTATCTTATATGGAAGGGGAGTGGAATTGTTGGCTTTTGTACAAACATATACGAAAACGGACTCTTTATTTATGGTACACACAGGGAATACAGTTGGCATGCGTGGTATTACAACAGCGACGGCGTATCAATACAATGCATTAATAACAAGAGATACAAATTTAAGTTTTGCAGGGGTTCCTTCTTCGGTAGATCCATTAACTTTTGCAGGAACGACAAATGATTGGACATTAAATGGTTCTTGGGCAAGGCTTAATCCTTCAGTAACAGATGTACCAGCAACAGCAACTGTAGACTTTGCTATGTTAGTTTGGCAAGGAACATTAAGTGCAACTGTGACAGAAACTGTAGTAAATAACAACATACCTACTTTACAAACACCGGATGGGGTCACTCATACAATTACGAGTGTTTCTGCATGGGGAGAGACGAGATCAAGTGGAACATTTCAAGGTACCATTTATACACGTGCTGCAAATGTAACAAGTATTTTGCAAGGAATTTCAAACCGAGCGACAGGAGATTATTTTGTAGAAAGAATACCAACGGCAAATCCACCAGCGCAAGGGACAGGAGTAGGATGGGCATTAGTTGTTGTGTATCGTGATAATTCATATCCTGTTAGGAATGTTAGTTTATATACTGGTTTACTCATTTCTACATTGGGTGAGACAGCAACGATTTCAAATTTCATCACTCCATCTGTAGCACCGGTTAATGCTCGCGTATTTACAATGGCGATTAATGGTGATACAGATGCAACAGGTGACAATTTTAATTTAAATGGTACGGGGCTTTTGGGGCCAAATAATTTAATAAATAACTTTTTTGCTTCACAGGTAAATAATTATTTAGGAAATTTAAATACAGTCGGAAGTTTTGGGGATAGAAATATGCCAATTGGTACTTCTGCGACTAACCGTCGTGCGGAATTTGATGTGACAAATGTTCCTGCAAATGGCGTGTTAACAGCTGGATCTACTTCTACTACCGTGAATATCCCAAATACATTTGATTATATTTACGCTGGTGCTGTCGGTTTACAAATAGATTTAGCGGAGGCGCGTTTAACTGCTACAAAATCAGTAATAGTAAGTTAAAAATTGAAAACTTTAATAAAATTTTTTATCCTAATAGGAGTGAATTCTATTGGCTTTTGTTCAAGCTTACGGTAAACATGATAACTTATTTATGATGCATACAGGCAATACGATGGGAATGCGAGGTACTGCTA
>NZ_BOQB01000239.1 GCF_018332475.1 Bacillus sanguinis
ATAGAGTTAAATAAATCTCTATGATCTAAAATATTTCGATGCATATAAGCAAGTGGTTTAACTAAACCCGCTTTTATGTTATGTTTCGTATCATTATATACAATACCTTCTAATGAATTTTTTAAAATATCATCTTCTTGAACAACTTTATAATCTAATAGTCGTTTCGCAATTTGCTTCTTCATTTCTACATTTATTTTATCATTAAAAATAAAATGATATGCCTGTTGTTTGGAGAAATTGTTCGTAAAATCCCCCTGCGAAACCCCAGTCTTTGTAAACCATTGTGGCGATAAAACAAAGACTACTTTTTTACCTTCTAACTCATCCATAGTAGACGTCATATTTAATATATGAGCTAAACTTTGTGTACCACCAATTCCGATTAAATATGGCGTAAAACCTGCAGGATTCACTTTGAAGTAATTAGATGGATGATATGCATCCATTCGTAAAAATTCAGATGAACCGTACATCGGTAAATACTGCGAATTCTCTAACATTTTCTGTTGCAAGAATACACTTTGTAATTTTTCTTTTTGTAAAGAAGTTGCCGCATCTTCTACCTTCTTATCACTAATCAGTGATACTAAACTTTTCGATGGGATGAGTATGATAATGAAAAAAAGCACACACGCTAAAATTATCGGACCAAAAGCATGTTTCATTTTCATTTTTTGTTCCTCTTCCTATCGCTATTAAATTGTAACCCTTGTTTTTGAAACGCCATCATTTCTCTCCTTTTTCTCTATACATGTTCCATTCTATTTATCTATCATATACATGTATGTATTTCTTTCCTTGTTCTATTAAGTCCTATATTTAGCACAAGAAAATGTTTCCATAGAAACACGTTAATTATACAAGATTCTACATACATTTCACACTGGAATTTGAGTAATAATTTTATTTTTAAACCGTTAAAAAACATAAAAAATGTCTATAATTTATCTAATGATGTCTGGAGTTCAAAGTACGATAATAAACGGCCACTATGATCAACATCATGAGTATATGTGAAACCTAAATTTCGTAAAAGTTTTTTCGAATTCTCATTTGTTACTTTTACTCTAGCAATTACTCTTTTTACATTCATCATCTCTTTTGCATATTGAATGGACGCCTTTGCTGCTTCTGATGCATATCCATTTCCCCAATACTTCGGATCAAGTAAATACATAATTTCTATTTCACCTGTTTCATCTATTTTTCTTAAACCACAATGTCCTAAAAGCTCTCCTTTATTTCTATTAACTAACAACCATACCCCGAAATCATACTGTTCCCAATGTGATATTAGTTGTATAATATAGTCCTCTGCTTCTCCCTTTGACATTCCCCTTGATTTAGCAAGCCATTTGCCAACAGCTTCTTCCTTTAATATGCTATAAAATTGTTCAACATCTTCTATAAGCGGCTTTCTCATAAATAACCTTTTTGTATGTATTACTTTCTTTTCTTCAAACATAAAACTTCATTCCCCTCCAAAGTTTTATACAGTCTAGTAAATTATACCATGTACTATTTACCCGACTTTAACTAAAAAAACAGACTACCACACACGTGGAGTCTGTTTTCTCATCCTTTATTTTTGTACATCTGCCCATTTTAAACTTGTAGCTGGACCAAATTGATGTACATATAAATCTTTCACGTATGGTTTTTGTAAGTAAGATAATCCGCGCTGGAATACTGGAGCAATAACTGCATCATCAAGTAGCATTTTTTCAGCATCTTGTAGTGCTTTCCAGCGAGCCTTTTCATCATTACCTAATTCTGTTTTAATCTTCTTAATTAACGCATCATATTCCGGATTTGCATATTCTGTATTGTTCACACTACTTCCAGAAAGGAATACTTCTAAGTATGTCATTGGATCTGGATAATCTGGTAACCAGCGTGATAACGACATTTCATATTCTTTCTTCTTCTCTAGCGCTAATTTTTGCGTATGTGGTTGTAATTTCACATTTACCTTTAAGCCCGGTAAGTTTTTCTCAAGCTGCTCTTTAATATATTCTCCTACTTTTTTGAAGTTTTCTAAATCATAGTTTAATAACTCAAGCGTCACTTCATTTGTACCAGTCTCTTGCTTCGCCTTTTCCCAATATTCTTTCGCCTGTTTTACATCAGTTTTATTAAATTCACCTGCCGTACTTCTAAAATCTTTTTTATCTGGACCTTTTAAAAATCCTTTTGGTACGTAATAGTTTGCAGCGACCGAACCATCATTTAAAAATGAAGTCGCAAGTCCTTTCTTATCAAACACTGTACTTAGTGCAAGACGTGCATTTTTATTTTTAAGAATCGGTACATTTTCATTGAATCGGAAGAAGTACATAACCGGATCTGTATATTGTTTAAGCTCTTTATTATTTTTATATTTATCTACGAATTCAGTTGAAATGACAGCTCTATCAACTTTATCTGTTTCATATAAATTTACCGCAGTTGAAATTTCTTTAACAATTTGATAGTTTACTTCATCTAGCTTCACTTCTTTTTTATCCCAATACTTATCGTTTTTCTTCATCGTAAAACTAGCTTCATGCTTCCAATCAGATAATGTAAATGGCCCATTATATACCGCTTTATTTGCTTCTAATCCATATTTATCGCCTTGCTCCTTCGCATATTTCTCGTTAATTGGATAGAAGGACGGTAAAATAAGTAGTTTCGTAAAATATGGTACAGGATGTTCTAACTCTACAACGAACGTTTTATCATCCTTTGCTTTTACTCCTAATTCATCTAACCCTAGTTGTTTCTTATTTATTTTCTCTGCATTTTTCACATCGTACGCAATGTATGCATATTGAGAAGCTGTATCCGGGTTAATAAGCTGCTTCCAAGCATATACGTAATCTTGCGCTGTTACTGGATCTCCGTTAGACCATTTCGCATCACGCAAATGGAATGTATATGTTTTTCCATCTTTACTCACTTCATATTTTTGTGCTCCAGCCTCAATCACTTCATCATCTTTCGATAAACGGAATAATCCTTCCATTACGTTATTTAAAACGTTAAATGATACTGCATCTGTTACTTTCCCTGAATGTAACGATGGAATTTCACCCGTTTCTAGTAACTGTAATACTTTCTTCTCATCTTTCGGCTTTGTCGTTGTTTTTTCTTTTGCGCAGCCAACTAAAATCGAAGAAACGAATAGAGTACTAACTAATGAGTAGCGAACAAATTTTTTCATTTGAAAACCCCCTCTATTTTTTAAGGTAAGTAACGACGAGCACCAGCGTATTCTTCTATATATCCAGGTGTATTTAACGGTATAATCTCTACTGATCTTTCAGCTCTTGGTGAGTGAATCATATTTCCGTCACCAATATACATTCCCACATGATGGACACTACCTTTCCCTTGATCATGTGCAAAGAAGATTAAATCTCCTTTTTGTAAATTTTCTTTATCCACTGCAACTCCATTTCTCGATTGCGGACCAGAATCTCGCGGAATTGTAATACCGTGCGATTTATAAATCGTATGTGTAAATCCAGAGCAATCAAATCCGAAGCCACTTGTACCAGCCCAAATGTAAGGTAATCCTAAAAACATTTTCCCTGTGTTTATTAAATCATCGGCCGCCGGGGTTGGAATATCATTTTGAGAACGGTAAACCGTTCCATCATTTTTTCGTAGCCAAGCTTTCTGCCCATTTGGTAGCAACACGCGGTATGAAATCGTATCTTCACTAAGTAGCGGCAGTCGCGTATTATAGCTCACTTCAAGCGATTTATGTTTTTCAGAAGGATTTATATATAAAATGGCTGTCGGTTTCGTTACTAACACGAAAGGTTCATTTGTTTTATCTGCAAATTCTTGATTATATGTTAACTGTTTTTCAGGCATCCATCCTGGGTAGCCTTCTTCATTTCGAGGTGTTGGCTGACCATGGACTAACACTTTCACCCAATCCCCTTTTTTATCTACAACTGTTACTTCTTGGCCTAATAACGCTTGCGTTTCTAATTTATTTGCACTTGTTAACCAAAGTTTCTCATCGAGCGTCATCGATTTCGTCCACTTCCACAAATCAACTGGATTTGTAGCACTTGGTGCATCAATTGGCCGTAATGAATCAGGCGTGGTCCAAAGTGTTGCGGCAGATACATCGATAAATGCCTTACTATCTTTCTTTTCTTCAGCATTTGCTGATGTAAACGATGAAAATATAAATAAAGTTGTTAAAAATGCAGTTCCTACTTTTTTCATACATATCCCCCTTAAAAGATCGTTTACTAGTCTTCTCTCCTAAGATTTACCATTCACTGTCGATTGAAGGTTTACCTTTGATCCAGAATAAGTCATTCCTTCCGGTTCTTCCATTAACCAAAGTGGCGCATCAAGATCGAAGTAATGAATATTAGGATGTGCAGCAGCTAAATGTGCAACAGCACTAACAGAAAGAGAAGATTCCATCATGCTTCCTACCATACATTTCACACCAGCTGCTTCTGCGATATCGGCAATACGCCACGCTTCGCGAATGCCACCACATTTCATTAATTTAATATTGATTAAGTCTGCATATCTTCCTTGCACAATTTTTAATGCATCACTCGCTGAAAATATGCTTTCATCTGCCATAATAGGTGTTTGTACATGATCTTTGACGTACTTTAATCCATCCCAATCTTTCGCATGAACAGGTTGTTCAATAAATTCAATATTTAAATTGCGATTTTCCATCTCTTTAATGATAGAAACTGCCTCTTTTGGATTCCACCCTTGATTTGCATCTAATCGTAACGTCGTATTTTTTGGTACGCTATTTCGAATCGCTTCAATACGTTCTAAGTCTAAGTGTGCAGATTTCCCCACTTTAATTTTTAAAGTTTGAAATCCTTTTTCTACATGTTGCTTTGCCTCTTTCGCCATAATGAAAGGCTCATCTACACTCACCGTAATATCTGTATGAATTTCTTTCTTCCCGCCTAATAATGCGTAAAGTGGAACGTTACGATATTGACAATACACATCATATAATGCGATATCTACCGCTGCTTTCGCACTTGGATTTCCAATGCAACTCACTTGAATGTGCTGCAGTAACTGCTGAAATTGAATGATATCTTGACCAATTAAACTTGAACGCATCGACCCTAAAATTGCTTCTTCAATCCCGTTAGCGAAATCACCCGTAATAACCGGTGTTGCAGCTGCAGCTCCCTTACCGATAATTCCTTCATCTGTATGAATATATACATCTATACTTTCTATTTCGGTTACGGTACGAAGAGCTGTTTTAAACGGTGTATGAAGATTAACACGTCTACGATTTACTTTTACATCGGTAATTTTCATTTTGTTCACCCTTTCTTTGTCTAGCAAAATGGATCCTTAATTCTTAACCTTTTTGGATCAAAAGATCTCCGCTTGTGCTTACTTTCCATGTAGAAGGTACATGTGAAATAAAAAAATCCAGCCATAAGAAGATTCTTACGGCTGGATTTTGTCTATGAATGAGTAGACAAAGCAGCGATTTGATTATATTTTTTTTGTGCATCTTTTAATGCTACAAGTAGTGCCTTTTGAGAAGAACCGAAATAACGATCTTTTATTTCCATTACTAACGCTGGGTCATTAATATTTTTATGTAGAAATAAATATTTAACAAACTGTGATGTTAATGCAATTGTCGCTGAGCAATCTGCATCTACAATTTCCCCAGTCTCCTTAACAAGTACAAACGCTACAAAATAGCTTTTAAACTTTTCGGTAATGGGATTATTTTGAGGTGCTTTCGCATCCCCTACGACATAAATTGTATTTGAAGCGTACACAGCTCTCTTCCTTTCTAATACGGGATAACGGTTTTCTTAATAGTCGTATGAGTGATAAACTCAACGTTGATTAAAAAATGTATCCGCTTACCTTGTATTATAATACAATTGACAGAATTTTAACAACATTTATTTTCGTATATATTCCATAAGTATAAAAACAGCTCACACTCTTCATTTTTACAATATGTAATTGTTTCTTGTACCATGCCCTTCATACATGAAAAAAACAGCTAGCTATCGCTAACTGTTCTATTACACTACTTCGGCAACACAAATATAGTTTCATTTGACTTAGAAAATTGATATTCTTTTCTCGCAAATTTCAAAATTTCTTCC
>NZ_BOQB01000240.1 GCF_018332475.1 Bacillus sanguinis
AAAATCTCTTTTTTCTTACTCATTACTTACAAATTACTTACGGCCAAAAAAGCTTCTATAATTGGACTGATGGAACATTTCATTTATAAAAAAACAAAGAGCTGCCACAAGTCAGGTTTCACCAACTTATGACAGCTCCTCTTCATTTCATTTTATTTTATTTTATTTTATTTTATTTTATTTTAGCGATGGATCCAAACTGCACCTGCAGATTTGTCTTCCGCTTGACCTACTACTTCAAACTTCAATCCTAGTTTTGGCAACTTACGTCCAGCGTCTGGAATGACGTTATTGATGTACTGCTTAGAGTCATCAAATTTTGCAACGCCTGGTAATCCTTTATAGTCAAAGATGCCGCGAGTTGGCGAATTTACTTTCCATGCTGGCGTTTGATCAAATGAGAATGCCGCATCGGCAATTTGATAACGTGTACTACTCTTCACAGTTGGTTGTCCGTTTAATGTTCCTACGATTGCCTCTGGATGGGAATCTACTACCCCAAGGAAACCTTCACCTGGATGAACACCTACCCAGTTATCTGTAAAGCTTTGATCTGCATACCATACAACCATTCCTGTATTAAATACTGGACCGCGTGCATGTTGTAACGCCGTGTCAGAACCAGCATAATTTCGCCACTCAATATAGTAGTTATGTTTTTTCTGTTCAAATCCATTTGACACAGTAAATCCTTTTAGCGTCATTGCTGACTGGTCTTCTGCGTCATCAGAGAAAACAACTTTTCCGTCTACAGTTAATGCTGCATTGTCTAACGCAAATCCTTTATAAGCTACCGCAATATCTGTTACATACTCAAACTGTAGTTTTACTTTCTTTCCTTTGAATTGACTTAAATCGTATGATTTATCAACCCACTTACCATCCGTTGTATCTATACCGGCTTTTACATCTTTTTCGCCCATTCTATCAATTCGTGTCTTCGTTCCATCTTCTGCAACCGCATTTACGTCAAGGAAATCATACTTCGCTTCCAGTTCATAAAATGCCTTATAATCAAACTTAGCATCCGTTGCAGTCGTTAAGTCAAATACCGGTGTCTCAAGTGTTGTATGAATGTCATTTCCTTTTGTACTATAATAAAACTTCTTACCAAATGCCGATTCGATATTTTTAATATCTTTGTCTGGCAAGTTAACACGAACGATTCCTGGTCGTTTTGATTTTGTAACACTTTGATCTAAATATGTTGCAGCACCAATTCCCGTACGAAGTTTGTCATAATCTACTTCGAGGATATTCGCCCAGTTCCCCTTCATATTCTTTTGGAAAAACTCTTTATTTTGCGGTGAGAAACTTGTTGGCTCTGTTCCTGCAATTTTTCCAGCCCAGCTACCGCCACTCATAAGAGACCATGATTCAACTGGTTCACCTTGTCCTGAATACTTTGTATCATATTCATCTGGTAAGCCTAAATCATGACCATACTCATGTGCAAACACACCAACCGCTCCGTCTTCAGGCTCGATTGTATAATCATATGCAGCCATCTTTCCGCCCCAGTTTGATACATTAGATTTTGTACCATCAATCGCATATGGCTTCGATCCTAGTTTTGAGCGATGAGACCAAATTGCATCATCTTTCAATTTGCCGCCGCCAGCTTCTTGACCCACGCCCGCATGTACAACCATTAAGTGGTCAATAATTCCATCTGGCTCGTTTTTATTTCCATCACCATCTTGATCGTATTGATCAAATTGGTCATAGTCTGCTAAATTGATACCTTTTGCTACCGCTGCTTTTAATGCTTCTTTCACAAAATCACGTGGCCCTAAAGGCCCTTTATTATCATGACCAGTTCCCGCATCCGCACCATAATCTGACGCTTTTCCTGGAACAGTAAGCCATTCCGTCACAGTTCCATCAACTGTGTAGCTTCCGCCAGATTGTTCTTCATAATATTGTTTAAATGTATTAATCTTCGAACCATTAAATAACGTAAATGGCTCATCACCAAATAACATTTTTTGATAATGTTCACGATTAAAGTCCTTAGAATACATGTAACCCGGCTCTTGATCAATATTATTATGCTTAAAATCGCTAAATTCTACGAGTAAAACGAGTACTTTATCTTTTCGGACAGCTCCATTGTACTCAGCTTGCTTCGCTGGTGTAGTAGGTACTTTTCCATTTAATTTTCTAGAATTCACCCCTGCATCTTGTCCAGCAACTGGTCCTACTTCTGGCTGCTGCGCCTGTTCATTCTCCTTCATTTTTGCATCTTTTACTTTTTTCATAAAATCTGAAGCTTCTTGCGTAAGGTTATCTTCTGTCAAGATTTCTTTTCCAGGGTTTTCCCCTTTCTTTTTCTCAACATAATTTTCGACAGCCTTTGATGTCTCAGCTTGTGATGCAGATTGATCAATTACCCCCCGTTGTTTCAGCGCTTCTGCCAAACGCTCCTCAGGTATTAAATGCTCATCAATCGGTAGAGATGGTGGTGTATCAGCATAGGCTGCATGACTAAAAGCAAACGTACTACTTAGCACTGCCGCTGTTGCTAAAACTGATAATGGTTTTAACTTCTTATTCTTTTTCAATGCTCTTCCTCCCCAGTGGTTGCAAATTATCTTTTTTTGCCGATAGGAACATAATATTCGTTATAATGCGAATATTCAATATTTTTAAAAGTCTTAAATGTTGAGAAATATTTTTTGAAGGGTGAAAAACATAAAGTAGGGTACCTTTACAGAAAGTCAATTCTAGAAATTATGATTCTCTTTCCTTTTTTTCGAGTGAAATCTCACCTACACCAAAAAAGCCAATTCCTTAGTAGTAGCTAAGGAATTGGCTTTTTTTTAAAGGGAATGCTTTATGAATAAACGGCTTGCTTCTTCTGGTACATAGAACTTACCATTACTTTCTACAACAACACTTCTTAATTCATAATCTTTATTCTTAATACGAATTATATTTTTGTTAACAAATAATTGAGCTGTTACATTATTATGTTTTACTATGAGTACAGGGTTCGCTACATCAGTTTTATCTATTGTTACAGTTGCACCATTCTGCTTAAAGGCTGATTCACTCTCTACAAATAATTTATTTGTTACTTCTTCTAAGTTAAAGCCCATTGCTTTCGCCATCGTCTTTGCAACATCTGTGTTTTGGATCAAACCTGATGGCTTTTTAGGACCGTAAGAATATAAAAAAACATCCTCACCTGTATGGCCACCTGTTGTAAAGCCTATGTTTGCACGGTTAGCCAATATTGTAGTGAAAATTGGACCTATATCTATTTTCTTTTTAGCCACTTTTAATCTTTCTTTTTCATCATAAGTTAAATTGTCCAAACCGTATAATTTAGCTACATCTTCTACATTTGATAAATCAGATTTCAGTTTATTTGTAGTCCCTTCAAGTGTCATTTTCGATTTTTTCAATGGATCAATGTATGAAGAGACCGGCGTAGTATTATAACCTTTTGTCGTATTCGTGTTTCCGATAGAAATACCGCTGTTACCATGGTCAGCTACAGCTATTAACATCGTATTACCATCTTTTTTTGCAAATTGTAATGCTTTTGCTACCGCTTCATCAAATGCCAATACATCGCTAATCATCCCAATTGGATCATTCACATGAGCTGCCCAGTCGGGCTTACTTCCTTCCACAAATAAAAAGAATCCATCTTTATCTTTTGATAGTGTTTGAATTGCTTTTTCCGTCATTTGAGAAAGTGTTGGTTGCTCCGGATTTGTTGCTTCACGATCCATATCAAATGCTAAAGCATTATGTGAAAAAGAACCCCAAATTTTCTTTGATTTAGATTTCAATAATTCATGTTTCGTTTCAACGAAGTCGTATCCTTTGTTTTGAATCACCTTTACTAAATCTTCACCATCTTTTCTTTTTATAGGTAGCAGTGCCGCTTTTCCCCCGCCTAATACGACATCTATATTTTGATATACTTGTTGCTCCGCAATTACATCAAAACGCTTGCGGTTTACATGATGAGCAGAGAACCCGGCCGGAGTAGCATGCTGAATTTCAGCTGTAGCAACAATTCCAGTTGCGCGACCAGTACGTTTGGCACCTTCTAAAACATTGGCAACTGGCCGTAACTTGTCCTCTTCTTTTATTGGTTTTAAGCCGGGCGAACTTACAATAGAAGGTAATACACCTACATATCCTGAATTTGATTTATTCCCCGTCGCTAAAGCTGTAGCTGCTGGAGCTGAGTCTGTTATAGCTGATTCCGCCGAATATGTACGCACTCCTCCTGTTACCATTTCATCTAATGCAAGTGCTTTCCCTTTATACAAGCGAGCTAATGTAGTTGCTGTAGAACTTGTGCCGTCCATAACCATTATGATTACATTTTTAGGCTTCCGTTCTACTTTTTTCACTTTAGCTTCCACTGTATGATAATTCATCAAACTTTCAGTACATAACATACTTAGTGTGATTGTGCCTAATAACAGTAATCTCTTCATCTTTAAAGCTAACTCCGACATTATTGCGCCTCCATTTGTTTCACATTCATTTACATACAAAGTTCTGGTTTCCTTTTACTTTTCACAACCTATATATGTTTTATTAGTTCCCAATTCTTATAAAGCTAACAATAGTAACTTTCTCATTCATTACATGTCGGTATAGTTCATCTATCTTATAAAAAAGATTTCCCATCATTAACTTGCTTAACAACAAATCTCCAATTAAAATAAATAAAAATTTATTGTTAAACAATAAATTTCATGGTAAATTAATAAGATATTAAATAAATGAGGTGCTTTTTATGAAACAAGGATCAACACTTTTCTTAAAGACAGCTGTGATTCTAATGGGTATCCCTGTTCTTGCTATGTGCATTTTTTTAGTCCCTAACATAGGGAATTTCGCTGCTGAATTATATCCGGAAATGGCATATATTAAATATCTTGTATTTATCAATTTATACGCGACAGCAATACCTTATTACTTCGCACTGTACCAAACATTTAAGCTTTTAAACTATATTGATAAAAACAACGCATTCTCAGAGTTGTCTGTTAAAGCTTTAAAAAATATTAAGTACAGTGCACTAGCAATTAGTGTATTATATGTATTAGGTATGCCACTTTTCTATCTTGTGGCAGAGAGAGATGACGCCCCTGGTATTATTATTATTGGAATGATTATAATTTTTGCTTCAATGGTAATCGCGGTCTTTGCTGCCGTTCTCCAAAGACTATTAAAAGATGCGATAGATATAAAATCAGAAAATGATTTAACGGTCTGAGGTGAATAATATGGCAATTATTATTAATATTGATGTAATGTTAGCGAAAAGAAAAATGAGTGTAACAGAGCTTTCGGAGAAGGTTGGAATTACAATGGCTAACCTTTCGATCTTGAAAAATGGTAAAGCAAAAGCAGTCCGTTTTTCAACTTTAGAAGCCATTTGTAAAGCATTAGAATGCCAACCTGGGGATATTTTAGAATATCAACCAGAAGAAAGCGAATAAAAAGAGTCCTTCATACGAGAAGGACTCTTTTTATTGCACATTACGGCGCAAAACTAATTTGACCAGTAAACAATAAAATAATTGCAATGATCCAAAATATAAAGAATGATAAGGACAGTATTAATGAAAGAATAGCAATTCCCTTCTTCTCATTTTTTTTCGTCATCGTAATGACAGAAAGTATGATACCTCCCATTGTGAGAGCAACTGTAATATAATCTCCCACTATATTACCTGCATTGGCTATCCTTGTCGGTGTTATAAAAACGAACAGAAAACATAAAATACCGATGAGTAAAGATATGTAGCTTATTATACTGTATTTCTTTTTAGGAACTAGTTCAGTTTTCATACTAACCCACCCCTTCTATATAGCTATAAGTTCATATTAGCACAAATAACCATAATTTGGTTAAAACAAAAACAACAGATACAGCGGAGACTTCCACTGTATCTGTTGTTATTTAATAAATAAACCTGCTATTTCTTCTTTGTCATTATAAGTTATAATATACGTCCGTTGTTCCTTACTATATTTCGCTACAAGAATCACAGTATATAATCCATCTTTTTCTTCAATCGATTTCTTCTCAATTTTTTCGAACGCACCAGCTTTCTCAATTACAGGTGTAAGATCTTTCATTTTTTCTTCTGGTAATCCAGCTTTCATTTTACTATCAAATTTTTCATGCACGTCTTTATACTTCGCCTCATTTAATAATGATACAATTTCTTCCGCCTTCGGAATAAACTTTTTTGACGTACTTTCATCTACTTTATTACCGGTACATGCTGCAAGTGCAAACGCCGCAAGAGCACTTATCATAATAAGTAACATTCTTCTCATTTTAATACACCCTTTCTTTTTAAAATGATACTATAACTAAAAACGAGTAAAGCACAAATCACTATTGAAACTTCTGACATAATGATCCCGTTTTTCCCTGGTACATATAGCGATAAAATGACAGCTAATGCATTTGCAGTTCCATGGATGAGAATTGCATACACAACATAACGAAATTTCTTTTGGACGACAGCTTGCAATACGATGAAGGAAAGCCCCACATGTAATACCATCGCAAAAATACGCTCGATACCGCCGAGATAATAGCTGTCACCATTTTGGATGACTGTTTGTGATAATAATAGGGATATTACCGGGATACCGACTATCAACACCGCCTCAATACCACCATGCCCTGCTCCAAATAAAAAACCAGACTTCCAATCTCGTTGTTTCATAAAATAACGCATCGCGATAAAACGGGCCACCTCTTCAAAAATTCCAGCTGATAAACTAAGCAAAAGTACAAATAGTATAGGCTGCATAACAGAAAACATTTGAAATTTTGTGCTAGTTCCATTTACATAATTCAGTATTGGTATGCGAATCAATATTTGTGATACAACAAAAGCCAATACACCTAACATATATGGAATAGAGCGTTTCTTCCAAAAAGCATATAAAAGTGCTATAAGTGGTAAACCAAAGCTAATCATTGTTGTAAAAATAAGACCATTCATCTCGCTTCACCTCTTACTTGAATTGTATAAAATCGAGTGAAGAAAGTATGTAGTTATTTCTTATTCGGTTTCATTTTCATCATAAATGGTCATTTAATATGAAGGTTTGGGTGAAATATGGACGTATATAACTTGTTTCTAACGTCGCATTATTTGTTTTATTTATGATACGTTTTAACGAAAATAACCCGTATCCTCTAGCCCCTTCTTTACTTGAATGGCTTTTCTCATAAATTTTTTGTAAATCAATCTCTTCACTCTTAGAACTATTACGCACGATAAAATATTGTCGTGAATCCATTTCAAAGAATGCGATTTGCAATATCTTTTCTTCACTATGTGTCGCTTCTTCAATTGCATTGTCTACTAAAACTGAAATGATGCGAATAAATGAAATAATCGTCATCAAAACACTTTCAATGTTCTCTGGTATATCGAGCATTACTTTTATTTGTTGCTGCTGGGCAGTGCTAACTTTTGCTCTTAATACGCTTCTTACTTCAGGAATTTGTATGCGAGATAATTTTACGATATCAAGTTCATGATCATTTATTGTTTTTAATGTGGGAGCTATAACGTCATAATACACTTGCTCAATTTCTTTCACATTTTTTGTACGTATTCCCTCTTCTAACGATAGTAATAGATTCATATAATCATGACGGAAACTAGCAAGCTCATCATGCATATCCTCTAATTTCTCCACATAATCTAATAACTCTTTATCCAAACGTTTTTCATGCTCTTCTCGTAACTTTTCTTTCGATAAGTGTGAGCTTATAAGCACAATGATTAGTAATAATAAAAATATAATAATCGCTGAAATATAACTTACTTCACTGTATTGTTGATTTAATTGTGCTAAAAAATCAGTTGATGGCTGAGTTAAAATTAGTTCAATAACAAATCCGATAATTAATAATATATAAGTTACATAGTATAACGGACTACCTACTATATATTGAGCGATTTTTTGAATTCTTTTACGCGCTACTAAAATACCGATAAAGGTAAGGATTGATACGATAAGATGAATCATGCTACCAGTCCATAAATATAAATTGAATGGCGTTAACATAAAGATTTTCATTCCTAAATCGAAAAGCAACATTTTCACTAACGTTATTATCACCATACTCACTAGTGCAAAATATACATTATGCTTAAATTTCAATTCATTTTGCATTAATCCTAAACTTATTAAAAATAATACAATCGTACTATTCAACTCTGGATATCTCGTTACTGTTACGACTATAGCAAGTAAAATAATGAATACTGCACTTAAAGCTATTAACATTCTAACTGACAATCTGTTGTACCGGATTAATTGTATGTATAAAAAAGTATGACACATACTAGTAAGCAGTATTGCAAATAAATCATAAATATACATTACATCTCACCCTTTAACATGTTACGTACTTTACTCACTAAACGACGTGATACCGGAATACGTTTCCCACTTTTTAAAACTATCATTTTTTGCTTCGCATCGTAAGAAAACATCTGCTTCGTATTCACGATATATGATTGATGACAACGAAATAAACGTTCATCTATTATTTCAATTTCCTTTAAAGTTCCATAAAAATAAACGATTCGATCTAACGTCACTAATGCTAAACGGTGCGGTTCATCAGTCATAACATATTCAACTTCATGAAAAGGAACCCGCACAGTGGCATTACTATTTTCAACGATAAAGTCATCGGACGGAATAATATGCTTATTTCTTGCTTCATATTGAAGTAAACATTGTTCAAAAACTTTATATCTCTCCTCATATGGCAACCCTTTATCAATAAAAGTTAATGCTGATACCATATATTGATATGAAATAGGTGCAAATTCAGAATGTGTCGTTACAAACACAATAATTCCTTGCGTATCATACTTTCGTATTTCTTGCGCCACGTGTAACCCTTTCCGTTCTTCCCTTTTAATCTCTATATCTAAAAAGTAGATTGGGACATAAGTCGCCTTAGGAATATTAGTAATGATCTTTTCGCTTTTACTAGTTACCTCAATAAAATCAAAAGGCAACATATATTTCTCGCAAATCTCTTCAACTAACCGCTTCATTTGCTGCGCTTGTATGACATCATCTTCTAAAATGAAAATACTCATGTAATCACTCGCTTTATAGAAATCTATTATTAGAATAACATGATTAATTACAAATACTGAATAATATTACCTAAATTTCCATATTGAATAATAGTTAAGCCTTCTATATTTATAAAAAATATACAGTGGGATTATTAATAAATAAGGATTTGAATGAAAACATATTCTATAAGTACCTTAAAAATAATTCAATTAATGCAATAAAATGTTTGATATTCATACCTATATTATCCATTTTATCAGAATTAGTTCATATATAATTATTTTCACTAGATAAAAAATAACCCGAGTTATGACTGTGTAATTTGTCAATCACTCGGGTTATAGAAATATGAGATATATTAATTAATTATTTAATTTTTTTCGAGTAAATATAAATCCTCCTAACACTAAAAGCAAAATACCTCCAGTAAATGAAATGAATTCCTTCCAGATTGTTCTCCCGGTATTAGGAAGTAACGATGTTTTTTGATCACTTTCTTTTGTAGTCAGTTCCCCTACATCACCCTTTTGAGACGTATTTTCTTTAGGAACTACTACCGATTCACCTTTGATTTTTGTATTTGTGATATTATAACCGTTTACTTCTGATTGATACCCATCAACTGGATGTTCTTTCACTTCATATTTGTAGGTTTTTCCTTCGGCATCGGACGTAGCTAAGTCTGTAAATACGTATTTCCAATCACTGGCTACGCTCACTTCTTGTGTTGCGATAATTTTACCATTTTGTAGTAAATCTACTTTTATTGCTTCCGGACGATCTTTTGCGTTATCGTCTTTCCACGTTTTCGTTCCTTCTACTTTTGTTTGACCTACTTTTGTATTTGTGATGTCATAACCTTCTACTTTTGATTCATATCCCGCTACTGGTTGTTCTTTCACTTCATACTTGTATGCCTTTCCTTCGGCGTCATATGCCACTAAATCTGTAAATGTATATTTCCATTCTGTTGCTTCACTTACTTCTTTTGTATCAATTACTTTGCCGTTTTGTAAAAGGTCTACCTTTATCATTTCCGGACGATCTTTTGCGTTATCGTCTTTCCACGTTTTCGTTCCTTCTACTTTTGTTTGGCTTACTTTTGTATTTGTGATGTCATAACCGTTTACTTTTGATTGATATCCAGCTACTGGTTGTTCTTTCACTTCATACTTGTATGCCTTTCCTTCGGTATCATATGACGCTAATTCTGTAAATGCATATTTCCAATTCGTTGCTTCACTTACTTCTTGCGTTGCGATGACTTGACCATTTTGGATTAAATCTACCTTGATTGTTTTCGGACGATCCGGTGAATTGTTATCCTTCCACGTTTTCGTTCCTTCTACTTTCGTTTGGCCTACCTTCGTATTTGTGATGTCATAACCGTTTACTTCTGTTTGATATCCTTCGACTGGTTGTTCTTTCACTTCATACTTGTATGCCTTTCCTTCTCCATCGTACGCCGCTAAGTCTGTAAATGCGTATTTCCAATTTGTTGCTTCACTTACTTCTTGCGTTGCGATGACTTGACCATTTTGGATTAAATCTACCTTGATTGTTTTCGGACGATCTGGTGAATTATTATCGTTCCATGTTTTTGTTCCTTCTACTTTCGTTTGGCCTACCTTCGTATTTGTGATGTCATAACCGTTTACTTCTGTTTGATATCCTTCGACTGGTTGTTCTTTCACTTCATACTTGTATGCCTTTCCTTCGGTATCATATGACGCTAATTCTGTAAATGCGTATTTCCAGTCATTTTTTGCACTTACTTCTTGTGTTGCGATGAATTGACCATTTTGGATTAAATCTACCTTGATTGTTTTCGGACGATCCGGTGAATTGTTATCCTTCCACGTTTTCGTTCCTTCTACTTTCGTTTGGCCTACCTTCGTATTTGTGATGTCATAACCGTTTACTTCTGTTTGATATCCAGCTACCGGCTGTTCTTTCACTTCATACTTGTATGCTTTTCCTTCTCCATCGTATGCTAATAAATCGGTAAATGCGTATTTCCAACTTGTTGCTTCGCTTACTTCTTGCGTTACGATGGCTTTACCGTTTTGTAAAAGGTCTACTTTGATCTTTTCTGGACGATCTGGTGAATTATTATCCTTCCACGTTTTCGCTCCTTCTACTTTTGTTTCACCTACTTTTGTATTTGTGATGTCATAACCGTTTACTTCTGTTTGATAACCATCTACCGGCTGTTCTTTCACTGTATAGATGTAAGCTACCCCGTTCGCATCGTATACTTGGAGTCTTTCAAATGTATACATCCAGTTTGTTTTCGCTGTTACTTCTTTCGTGTCTATTACTTTACCATTTTGTAATAAGTCTACCTTTACTACACTTGGACGATCCGGTGAATTGTTATCCTTCCACGTTTTCGTTCCTTCTACCTTTGTTTCGCCTACTTTTGTATTTGTGATGTTATAACCGTTTACTTCTGTTTGATATCCTTCGACTGGTTGTTCTTTCACTTCATACTTGTATGCTTTTCCTTCTTCGTCGTATGCCGCTAAATCTGCAAATACGTATTTCCAACTTGTTACTTCGCTTACTTCTTTTGTTTTGATGACCTGACCATTTTGAAGTAAGTCTACTTTGATTGTTTTTGGACGATCTGGTGCATTATTATCGTTCCATGTTTTCGTTCCTTCTACCTTTGTTTCGCCTACTTTTGTATTTGTGATGTCATAACCGTTTACTTCTGATTGATATCCTTCGACTGGTTGTTCTTTCACTGTATAGATGTAAGCTACCCCGTTCGCATCGTATACTTGGAGTTTTTCAAATGTATACATCCAGTTTGTTTTCGCTGTTACTTCTTTTGTGTCTATTACTTTACCATTTTGTAATAAGTCTACCTTTACTACACTTGGACGATCCGGTGAATTGTTATCCTTCCATGTTTTTGTTCCTTCTACTTTTGTTTGGCCTACCTTCGTATTTGTGATGTCATAACCGTTTACTTCTGTTTGATATCCATCGACTGGTTGTTCTTTCACTTCATACTTGTAGACTTTTCCTTCCCCATCGTACGCCGCTAAGTCTGTAAATGCGTATTTCCAATTTGTTGCTTCACTTACTTCTTGCGTTGCGATGACTTTTCCGTTCTGTAGAAGCTCTACTTGGATTTTTTCCGGACGATCTTTTGCGTTATCGTCTTTCCATGTTTTCTTTCCTTCTACTTTTGTTTGGCCTACCTTCGTATTTGTGATGTCATAACCATTCACTTCTGTTTGATATCCATCTACTGGTTGTTCTTTCACTTCATACTTGTATGCTTTGCCTTCTCCATCGTAAGCTGCTAAATCTGCAAATACGTATTTCCAACTTGTTACTTCGCTTACTTCTTTTGTTTTGATGACCTGACCACTTTGAAGTAAGTCTACTTTGATTGTTTTTGGACGATTTGGTGAATTATTATCGTTCCATGTTTTTGTTCCTTCTACTTTCGTTTGGCCTACCTTCGTATTTGTGATGTCATAACCGTTTACTTCTGTTTGATATCCATCTACTGGTTGTTCTTTCACTTCATACTTGTAGACTTTTCCTTCCCCATCGTACGCCGCTAAGTCTGTAAATGCGTATTTCCAATTTGTTGCTTCACTTACTTCTTGCGTTGCGATGACTTTTCCGTTCTGTAGAAGCTCTACTTGGATTTTTTCCGGACGATCTTTTGCGTTATCGTCTTTCCATGTTTTCTTTCCTTCTACTTTTGTTTGGCCTACTTTTGTATTTGTGATGTCATAACCATTCACTTCTGATTGATATCCTTCTACTGGTTGTTCTTTCACTTCATACTTGTATGCTTTGCCTTCTCCATCGTAAGCTGCTAAGTCGGTAAACGCATATTTCCAATTCGTTGCTTCACTTACTTCTTGCGTTGCGATGACTTGATCATTTTGTAAAAGGTCTACTTTGATCGTTTTCGGACGTGCGTGTGAATTATTATCGTTCCATGTTTTCATTCCCACAATGGATGTTGTTTTCATTTCATTCGAAATTGGCAATTTAACTCCATTTACAGCATTTGCTTTAACCTCAAAGTTTACCTTTACTTGTGGATCAAACGTAACATAGTCTGGTGCCGAAACTTCTTGTACATAATATTTACCTGGTTGTAAATTAGAAATTTCAATTATCCCTTGACCATTTGTTGTATGTTTATCCCCAATTTGTTCTCCCGACTCTTGAAACAACTTAAACGTAACATTCGGGATTACTTTTTCTTCATGACCTTTAATGTACTTAACAATTCTTAACGTTCCTTTTCGAGGTAAATCACCTTGAGCGCCGCCTTCTGATGTTATGTTTTTAACCTTAGCACTTCCAGATTCAGAAACTGGTTGTTTATATAACACTTGATAATCCACTTGATAATCATTCTTAAAAAACTCTTTTGCTTTCCCGCTATCCGTTATAGTAGCTTTATAATAAACTCCAAAAGATTTAGCACTGCCAGCATTCTTATAAATTACGATTTTAAATGCATTATCCCCGTTAAATTGAACAAACCCATACCCTTGCTCTTGAAACTGCTGAACCGATAGTCGTTCGTTATTATTAACTGTTATTTCAAAACTATCTTTAATTAATGTTTGTCCCTCTTCTAAACTATCAGAAACAACAATATCGCTACCTAAGTATTCTTTATTTGAGTTAATCCCTAGAAACCAACGTACCCTATCAGTAGCTTCCGGAAGAATATCACCTGTTTTATAAAAAAACGGATACTCTCCAGGACTTGTACCACCACTTGGTCCTTTAATTGTAACGGATTGTTTCTCTAGATTTGTTCCTAAATTTGTTTCAATTTCTTTTGTTTGATCTACTTCTACATTAGTAGCTTGAACTGTAAAGTTAAAATGGCCTCTAATATTATGAAGTTTCTCAACCACATCATTAAATGAACATGTAACATTACTAGAATTAACTTTACACGTAGCAAAATTATTACCTTGCTCATCATTTAATGGGATCGTTGCATTAAACCCTTTTAGTTCTTTTGGAAGTGCTAACGTTAAAGTATCTCCAGACTTCATATTATTTCCCGATTTATCGCTAAAGGTTACGTTTATTCCAGTACGTTCTCCATATCTTAGTTCTGTTTTGTTAATTGAAAAGCTATCCACAAAATCTGTTGTATTTAACTCTTGTGCATTTGCTATTATAGGTAATAAACTCTGACCAATTGTGAACAGCAATATCATCAAAATCGAAAAAATCGAAGTTACTTTTTTAAAATAATAGTAATAGGTAAACCTTTGATACTATCTCCAGCTTTTCCCCTACCCCACACCGTGCATGCAACTTTCATCGCACACGGCGTTCCATCTAATGAAAGAACTGCCTATCACGCTCTTTTTATTAGACTTAGGGCCTTCCCTCCACTCTTTATTATCAGAGTTTCATTGGTAATACACCCCTACTGCCATCCCTATTCATAACTCTTTCACAGCTTAATATATATCTGATTCCCAAGTTATTACTAAATCGTTAGGGACTTCTGACGTTCCGAAACTGTTAGGTATATAAAACTATACTTAGATTCTACCTTTACCCCGATTACCACTTAAAATTCAGTTAAAACAACCCTTTAGCTTTATCCATCACAAACTGTATGATATTTGCTTTGGAGATAATATATTTTCACCCATTTCTAGGAATTGATTTACGAGGTGTACATTCGGTAGTTCGTCATTGATTACTCAAATTCTAATCATATATAGCTCCCTATCCGCATCACTTTCGCAGTATGTTTAACCTTTCCTCAGCATAATCTGTTAGGGCTACTCGATGCGACTTCCCCCCGCTTCACACACATTTGTTGCCAATCATGCATGAGGGAGTATTAATAGCCATCTAGTCATGGGATTTATTTGGGTATCCCACCGTGGTCTCACAGTTCCAGTTGTAACTGACAACCGTTAGTCCAGACAATCCCTCGATTATGAAATCGATTTCTGCCTAACGTCACGCACCATACTTAATCTCTTCTCCTATTTCTTGCATCCTTATTTTAATTTAAAGTAGCAATTGTTATTTAGCTCATATTAGGGGAGTTTTTAGCCCCTAATCAAAATATTAAACTCTTATCCTAAAATTAAATGAATCGTTTCATTCGTTTTCATTGTGATTACACTATAAATACCAAATATTAATTCTGTATTTTTTATACTGATTATTCACATATATTAATACCTCGAGAATATCCAGATTTTCAAAATTGTTATACCATTATTCTATTATTTTGGTATTATAGTTAAGGAATTACAAAACTATTTTATTTAAAGCAATAGCTACTGCTTTTTAGATTACTCTATTGAAATTAATATATTTTTATATAAAGCGCTTTA
>NZ_BOQB01000241.1 GCF_018332475.1 Bacillus sanguinis
ACCCTAGTTTTGTCATTCTTATTAAAGGGGATTATATTTTAGAGGAAACTCTAGTTACAATTAAAAAGGAAAATCCAAAAATAAAATTAGTTTTATGGATGATGGATTCCTTACATCGTTTCCCAAAAATTTTCAGCACATTGAAGCAATATGATTATATTGTTTCTTTCGATAAAAATGATGATCAATTTGTAAAACCAAAGGAAAAATTTATTTATATACCAATGGGTTATAATGCGGAAATTTATTACCCCATTAATTGTGTGAAAGATATTGACTTTTGTTTTGTTGGTTATGGGTATAGGAATAGAAAAGAAATTTTAAATGAATTGGTAAGAGTATTTAGTAATAATGGGCTGAATATGGTTATAGTTGGAAGGTACGGAGAACTAAAAAAACCGATTAGTTACATTTATTCAAAATTGAAATACCGTCATTTACACAAAGTGGTTAGGAATAAAAATATCCAACCATACCAATTAAATGAACTATATTCCAGAAGTAAGATATGTTTGAATATTAATTTTGAGAATCATAAGGGCGTAAATCCAAGGACTTTTGAAATAGCTGCAACTAATTCTTTCCAATTAACCGATTACAATGAGGAAGTATCTAACTTTTTCAAAGAAAATGATGAGATTGTTATATACGAGAACGTGCAGGACTTAGTAAAAAAAATAGAATACTACCTAAATAATAGTGCATTAAGGGAAGAAATTGCTTCGAAAAGTTATAAAAAGGCCATATGCCGGGATTCAATGATCCGAAGGGTACAACACTTTTTAGAAAAAATCCAATAAGGATAAATAATAATGAGATATCCTTGAATTAATTAAACTATATCATTCAGGAGAAGGTATAAGAGATGAAAAAAAAGATTGTAATATGGATTATAAGTATAATAGCCTTTTTAATAATTGCTGGTGGGGGTTATGCATATTATGTATATTCTAATGTTTCTAAAACATTAGATACTGTCCATCAACCATTAAAACGTGATAAATCTGATAAACGAGAAGAGCAAGTAGATATCTCTAATCAAAAACCTATTTCTATATTAATGATGGGAGTAGATCAAAGGGAAAAGGAAACTGGAAGATCCGATTCACTTATATTATTTACCTTAAATCCTAAAACGAAGTCAATGAAAATTACAAGTATACCGCGTGATTCTTATACTGATATAATCGGGAAAGGTAAGAAGGATAAAATTAATCATGCTTACGCATTTGGTGGTATCGACATGTCTGTAAAAACAGTGGAAAACTTTTTGAATGTACCAGTCGATCACTATATTGAGGTGAATATGGATGGTTTTAAGGATGTTGTTGATGCTGTTGGTGGTGTAGATGTAAATAATGATTTAGATTTCCAATATGAAAATATTCATTTTGAAAAAGGTAATATTCACTTAGATGGCACGAAAGCATTACATTATTCACGGATGAGATACGATGATCCTCGTGGTGACTTTGGCCGCCAAATGCGCCAACGTCAAGTTATCCAAGCGGTAATTAAAAAGGGTGCAAGCGTATCTTCTTTAGCTAGTTATGGTGATGTATTAAAAGCAATTGAGAAAAATGTTAAAACAAGTTTAACCCAGGATCAAATGTTTGAAATTCAAAAGAACTATAAAGATTGCATGGAGAATAGTGAAGAAATCCAAATCCCAGGTGACGGCCATAAAGCCGCTGATGGTATTTGGTACTACTATGTTCCAGATGCAGCGAAACAAGATATTACGAATAAGCTAAGAGCGCACCTTGAAGTGACTAAGTAATATGTAATAACCCAACTCCTTTGGTAGGAGTTGGGTTTATTTTTGCATGGATTTATATTAGTATTATATATTGTGAGATTAATAGATGAGGTGAATCGATGAATAAGAAAGCAGTACTTGTCCTAGTTATTTTTGTATTGTTTGTCGCTTCGGTTGTGAGCGGTAAATTATACTGGAATAAGAAAGTTGCGAATGCGACAGGGCAGAAGAGTGAAGTAACGAAAACGAAGTCTGAAGTGAAAAATAGCGAAGCAAAGAAAACAGAGAAAAAACAAGATGCGAAGTCATCTTTTAATGAAGCATATGCGAAGAATTTACCAGATGCAGTGAAAGAAAAGTTAAAGAAAGCCGCTGAAGATAAAAAGGCAGTAAATCTTATTATTGTTGGTGATGAAGCTTCTTCATCTGAAAAAGAGGCTTGGGCAGCTAAGTTAACGACTAATTTAGAAACTGCTTACGGTAAAGGTTTATGGAATGTGACGGTAAAGGAATATAAGGGTGAAAGCACAGACGAGTTAATTGCGAATAAACGTGATAAAGAGATTGCGAAAGAAAATCCAGATGTGATTTTATTCGAGCCACCGTTTATTACTGACAATGGTAAAACTGGTAATGGAAACTCTGTTGCGAGTACACAGAAATTTGTGCAAGCACTTTCTACTAGTGCAAAGGGTGCTACGATTATGATTCAACCACCAAACCCAGTGTATGGTGCGAAGAATTATCCGAAGGCGATTGAGGCGTTAAAACAATTTGCAACGCAAAATGGTTATACATATGTGGATCATTGGGGAGTATGGCCTGATGCAACGACAAAGGCTATCTTACCATATCTACAAGAAGAATTTGGCTTCCCGAGCGCTAAAGGTCATGAAATTTGGTCGCAATATGTGACAGATTATTTCGTAGCTAAATAAAGCCTGTAAAAAGGAAATCATTTGTTTATGTAAGATAAATGATTTTCTTTTTTATTAATATTTAATAACACTGGAGGCATATTTATGGCAATACTTGTAACAGGTGGGGCAGGCTATATTGGTAGTCATACATGTGTAGAATTACTGAATAATGGTTTTGAAATTATTGTATTAGATAATTTGTCAAACAGTTCAGTAGAGTCTATCAATCGAGTAAAAGAGATAACGGGAAAACAATTTAAATTTTATGAAGAAGACCTTTTAAATAGCGGGGCATTGAATAAAATTTTTGAAGAAAATAAAATTGAAGCTGTTATTCATTTTGCGGGTCTTAAAGCTGTAGGAGAATCAGTAGCAATTCCATTAAGATATTATAATAACAACATTATAAGCACGTTAGTGTTATGTGAAGTGATGCAGAAACATAACGTAAAGAAGCTAATCTTTAGTTCTTCTGCAACGGTATATGGTATACCAGAAACATCACCAATTACGGAGGAGTTTCCGTTAAGTGCAACAAATCCATATGGCCAAACCAAATTGATGATTGAACAAATTATGCGTGATGTAGCACTTGCAGATGGGGAATGGGGCATAGCATTGCTTCGTTATTTCAATCCATTTGGTGCACATGAGAGTGGCCGGATTGGAGAAGACCCAAATGGAATTCCAAATAATTTAATGCCATATGTCACACAAGTAGCGGTAGGTAAGCTAAAAGAATTAAGTGTATTTGGAAATGACTACCCAACTAAAGATGGAACGGGTATCCGTGACTATATTCATGTTGTAGACTTAGCAAATGGTCATGTAAAGGCGCTTGAAAAAGTACTGAATACAACGGGAGTAGATGCTTATAACCTCGGGACAGGTGCTGGTTATAGTGTATTGGAAATGGTTGAAGCATTTGAAAAAGTTTCGGGCAAGAAAGTTCCTTATAAAATTACCGAGCGTCGCCCTGGTGATGTAGCAGTATGTTTTGCGGATGCATCAAAAGCAAAGCTTGAATTAGGGTGGGAAGCAATGCGTGATTTAGAAGAGATGTGTGCAGATTCTTGGAGATGGCAATCTAATAATAAAGATGGCTATATTAAATAATATTTTTAAGTTCTCAGTGTACACACTATGGATAATTGAAATGTACGTCCATGCTATAATATGCTATAGGTTAAATAGTTATAAGTTTAAAAATTTAGCTATGAGGAAAGTAGGTATACAATGAATTCAATTCTAATCTGCGGCGGAGCTGGTTATATCGGTTCTCACGCTGTGAAAAAATTAGTAGACGAAGGTTTATCTGTAGTAGTAGTAGATAACTTACAAACTGGTCATGAGGATGCAATTACGGAAGGTGCGAAGTTTTATAATGGCGACCTTCGTGATAAAGCATTTTTAAGAGATGTTTTTACACAAGAAAATATTGAGGCGGTTATGCATTTTGCAGCTGATTCTTTAGTTGGAGTTAGTATGGAGAAGCCTCTGCAATATTATAATAACAATGTGTACGGTGCACTTTGCTTATTAGAGGTAATGGATGAGTTTAAGGTAGATAAGTTTATTTTCTCTTCTACTGCGGCGACGTATGGTGAGGTAGATGTAGATCTTATTACTGAGGAAACGATGACAAATCCAACGAATACGTATGGAGAAACGAAGTTAGCAATCGAGAAGATGCTTCATTGGTATAGCCAAGCTTCTAATTTACGTTATAAGATTTTCAGATACTTTAACGTGGCTGGTGCAACTCCGAATGGTATTATTGGGGAAGATCACCGCCCAGAGACGCATTTAATTCCTCTTGTATTGCAAGTGGCGTTAGGTCAACGTGAGAAGATTATGATGTTTGGTGATGACTATAATACACCAGATGGTACTTGTATCCGTGATTATATTCATGTTGAAGATTTAGTGGCAGCTCACTTCTTAGGACTTAAAGACCTACAGAACGGCGGAGAGAGTGATTTCTATAACTTAGGAAATGGTAATGGTTTCAGTGTAAAAGAAATCGTTGATGCAGTTCGTGAAGTTACAGATCATGAAATTCCTGCTGAGATAGCACCACGTCGTGCGGGAGATCCAGCACGTTTAGTTGCTTCTTCTCAGAAAGCGAAAGAGAAGTTAGGTTGGGATCCGCAGTATGTAAATGTGAAGACAATCATTGAGCATGCTTGGAATTGGCATCAGAAGCAACCTAATGGGTATGATAAATAAAATATAATAAGTGAAAGAGAGGGTATTGTCGTTCAACATATGTTCGACAATACCCTCTCTTTTTTTATAAGATTTTTGCTATACTAAACTGTACTATAATACAGGATGGAAGGAGGAGAATAATGAAAATACTTGTAGTGGATGATGAATCGAGTATTCGTAATTTGATTCGGATGCAGCTTGAGATGGAAGGATATGAAGTGCTTACGGCGGCTGACGGGGGAGAAGCTTTAGCGAAGTGGAATGAAGGGCCGGATGTATTGATTTTGGATGTTATGCTTCCAGATACAGATGGGTATGAATTGCTTCGTTTGTTCCGTGAAAAGGATAGAGATATTCCAGTACTCATGTTAACTGCGAAGAGTCAGATGAATGATAAATTGCTTGGATTGCAGCTTGGGGCAGATGATTATGTGACGAAGCCGTTTAATTATGCGGAGCTTATTCTTCGGATTAAGAATATGACGCGGCGTGTGAAGAAGACAGAGGAAACGGTAAGTCATGAAGTAATCGGGGCGGGAGAGATAATGATTTGTCCTAAGGAAAGAAAGGTACATGTTAGTGGAAAAGAAATTCAGTTAACGTACCGAGAGTTTAATTTATGTCAGTTGTTTGTTTCAAATCCGCAGCGTGTATTTATGAGAGATGAGTTACTTGAGAAAGTATGGGGATTTGAGTATATCGGAAATACGAGAGCGGTGGATATTATGGTACAAAGACTGCGGAAAAAGCTAGGGGATAGCGGGGAATATATTAAGACAATTTATGGCGTTGGCTATAAACTGGATTGTTAAGTGGTGATGGTATGTCTTTAAAAAGAAATATGGCGTTTGGAATAGTGGGACTGTTAATCCCGATTTTTGTTCTTTTGTACGTAGTTGTTTATATTACGTTAGAAAAGAATATGTATCATAACGCGGCAAATTCTTTAGAGAAGTTAAGTGTAGAAGCACAAATTTATACGATGAATTATTTAGAGAAGGAAGCAGAAGTAGAGACACTCGGTCCGAATTCACTTTTAATTGCTTCTTATTTAGCAAAACGCATGGATGTCCGTGTACAGATGATTGGGAAGAATGGGGATGTTGTTGCGGATACGCAAAAGGGAGCACTTCTTCATCGGAATATTGATATTGAGAGTTCTTTGAAGGGGAAGAAATCTTATGTTTTTGAAGAGGGAGACCCAGCTCCAATTCTTTTGTTTTCAAGCCCAGTTTATTATGGAAACGATGTCATTGGGAGTGTTCGTTTTATAAATGAGTTAACGGGTGAGAAGGAAGTTTTAACAAATGTTGGCTGGACGTTCTTAATGACGTCCCTTTGTTTAGTAGCTACGGGTATTTTCTTTGCAATTCGTTTGGCGAAGTCTCTTCATAAGCCGATTGATCAGTTAAGACAAATGGCAAAGCGGCTTGCAAATGGTGATTATAAAAGTAAGATTGAGCTAAATGAATATGTGGAAATTGCTCAGCTTTCAGCATCTTTTAATGCGATGGCTGATGGAATTGAACTGCATATTAAGCAATTGAAAGAGGAGAAAGAGAAGCAGAAAGATTTCTTAGACCGTATTACGCATGAGTTGAAAACACCGCTAACGGCGATTATCGGTTATGTGGATTTAATTCCGAAGTTAAAGGGGAAGAAAGATGTACAGGAGAGCCTGCGTTATGTGGCTGTAGAAAGTGAGCGTTTATTATCACTTGTAGAGGAATTACTTAAGTCTTCAAAGTACGGGACGAGTACGTTTGAAGTCTCACCTACAGTTGTGAATATAAAAGAATTAGCAGAAGAAGCAGTTTCAATTGTGAAGCCTCGCCTGCAGAAATTTGAGATTGAAGTTATAAATGAGTTAACAGATGTACATGTTGTTGCAGATTTCGATAAGACGAAACAGATTTTCTTAAACGTACTTGATAATGCGATAAAATATAGCGATGCTACGCAAATTCGTATGAATGTAATTGTAAATGAACGTGAGGCGAAGATTTTCGTTCATGATGATGGCATTGGTATAGATGAAGGTGTGCTTGCAGAGTGGAATGAATCGCCAGAAGGGAAGGTACTGCCTTCTAGTTACGGGAATGGTTACGGTTTGTATATTTGTCAGGAGATTATGAATAAGCAGGGCGGAAGTATGCGGATTGAGAGTAGTGAAGAAATAGGCACTACGATATTTATTACATTCTTGCTTCCGAGACGGATGGAAGACATAAAAAACTTGAAAGCGGTTAAATGATACATTTATGAAACAATTATGCGGTATTTTCGAAACAACGTTTTTTTATCTTGGAGGTAGGCAGAAATGAAAAGGCTATCATTTCAAATTCTTATGTTTGTCCTTTGTATAATCTTTTCTCTTATTTTGTTTTATGTGATGGAGAAGCAAATATACAATCGAATCACAATAGTGAATGACAAACAAACTGTTTTACAAAGAGTGAATGAATCCCTGCCTACTGAAATGAAGGTTAGGCATGAAAAGTGGGGAGAAATTGTTATAACGGATGAAGTTCGTTTGCATACGATTATTTCATTCTTTGACCGAATTCAAATAGAACCGAGAGAAGTTAAGAATCAAGAACAAGTATTTACTGGAGAAGTAACGTACTTGAATGGACATAAACGTACTTTTGCAGTAGGTGACTTGTTCCAGTACGGGGCTGATATGTACGGAAAGAATGGTACGGATCCAATGATTTCAGCATTTCAAACGTATTTATTAAGCCTGTATTACACGCCAGAACGTATTAGTGACTTTTTTGCGTCAGCACAGGATGTTATAGTACGCCAAGGTGAGGTAGAACGTGTGATGAATGTTACGCACATACTCGATTCGATTCGGTACGCAAAGCAAATTACAGATTACGGAGAGATACAGAAATTATTACAATCACAGAATGAACCAATTGCTTATATTACCGCTTATAAAACAGGAAAGCGTATAAAGAATGAGCGAGAAGACATTCTTACTATTTCTGTGTATCCGTCGTACTTTGTTGTGCAATATCTCGGTGATAACAATGGGAATGTCATGTATATGAAAAGCTCCCTCGCAAATTTATTTGTAAAGGAGAATGTATCATGAGAAAGATAGCCTTTTTCTTCTTTTTGCTAGTAATTGGAGGAGCGATGTCTAGTTGCTCTCGAGATACAACCTCTATTAAATATAATAAAAATAGTCTCCCTATTTTGGATGATCGTCATCTTGTTGCGTATGTAGCGGCACGTGAGGAAGTGGGTGAAGCTTTGCTTTCATCATTTTGTAAACCACGCGGTTGTACGTATGAATTTATTCGTCTTTCGACAGAGGAGCTTCTTCGGAGGGTAGAAGAGGAAGCTGGAAATCCGAAAGCGGATATTATTATTGGCGGTACGGTAGATGCGCATCAAATGATGAAACAAAAAAATCTATCTATTCCTGTTACGAGTCAGCACGCGAACCGTATTTCAAAAACTGTGAAAGATAAAGACGGTTATTGGTACGGTTATGAAGTGGAGAAACTGGCAATTGCAATCAATAAAGAGCGGTGGAATGAAGAAATAGCACCACTCGGACTTCCTTATCCATCAAGGTGGCAAGATTTATTAAATCCATTGTATAAGGGAAAGATTGTGATGCCCGATCCAAATGTATCAGGAACAGCATATACGTTTTTTCAATCACTTATTGATACTGTAGGTGAAACGGAAGCGAAGGAATATGTGAAGAACCTTGCAGGACAAGTTGGTGAAGTAACGGTGAATGGTTACATACCAGTAGAGTTTGTTGCAAGCGGTGAGTATATGATAGGCATCAATTTCATGGGAGATCAGAGAATGCTTCAAAAACAAGGCTTTCCAATTGTAAGTATTGTACCTGAGCAAACAGGGTTATCTGTTAATGCGATTTCGAAACTAAAACGTGCACCGAATGGTATTATTGCGGATTTATTTATTGATTATTGTTTATCAGAAGAAGCGGGTCACATTTTAGAAAAGGTTTCGTTTGGCGTACCAACGATGTTTGCGAAGAATGAGCAAGAAATAGAAGGACAGCCGGTTAGAAGAACAAACAATAATATAGCAAATAGCGGAATAATCGAGATATGGAATAGACAGCGTCTCTCTCAGAAGTGAGAAAAGGAGACGAAAGAATATGTTTAAATGGCTTAAGCCAGCACCTGCAATTGAACGTTTGCCAGCAGATATGATTGATCGCGTATATAAATTACTACGTATTCGTGTATTAATGGGAATTTCAGTTGGGTATGCTGCTTATTATTTAGTTCGTAGTAACTTTACGTTATCAAGTACGTATTTAGTACAAGAATATGGATTTAGTACAGCTGAAATTGGGCTACTAGGTTCAATTATGGCAATTGTTTATGGATTTAGTAAGTTCTTCATGGGGAATTTGTCAGATAAAGCTTTCGCCCAGCGCTTTATCGCGGTCGGTTTATTCTTATCAGGGCTTGTAAATATTTGTTTCGGTTTTGCATCGTCATTTGGAATGATTGTTACACTACTTGTTCTAAATGGTATTGTACAAGGTATGGGAGCACCACCTTGTAGTATCGTTATGACGAAGTGGTTCTCAAAGAAAGAACGTGGTACGAAAACAGGTATTTGGAACATTTCACATAACGTTGGTGGAATGCTTGTGCCACCACTTGTCGGAATCGGTGTAGCTATTTTTGGTGAAAATCATTGGCAAGGCGGCGTGTTTATTTTCCCAGCGATTA
>NZ_BOQB01000242.1 GCF_018332475.1 Bacillus sanguinis
AGACATGTATGAGTTATTTAATTAAAAGTGCGGGTGAAGGGAGTCGAACCCCCACGCCAAAGGCGCCAGATCCTAAGTCTGGTGCGTCTGCCAATTCCGCCACACCCGCATATTAATTTATTTAAGAAAAATGGGGCGACTGATGGGAATCGAACCCACGAATGCCGGAGCCACAATCCGGTGCGTTAACCACTTCGCCACAACCGCCATGATTTCTGGTGCCGACTAGAGGACTTGAACCCCCAACCTACTGATTACAAGTCAGTTGCTCTACCAATTGAGCTAAGTCGGCTAAATGGTGGAGGATGACGGGATCGAACCGCCGACCCCCTGCTTGTAAGGCAGGTGCTCTCCCAGCTGAGCTAATCCTCCATTTGCCTGGCAACGTCCTACTCTCACAGGGACAAGGTCCCAACTACCATCGGCGCTAGAGAGCTTAACTTCCGTGTTCGGTATGGGAACGGGTGTGACCTCTCTGCCATCATTACCAGACTGTATTCATTTAAGACAAGAATTATTGTAACTCATTTAACTTTTAAAGTCAA
>NZ_BOQB01000243.1 GCF_018332475.1 Bacillus sanguinis
GTAGTGATTATCGCCATAGAGGTCGCTCTTATTCAAGTAGCGATTATAAACGACGTTCATCTGGTTATGGGCATCATCATTATAAAAGAAAACGTAAAAGCCGTAGCTTCTTTTCAAGTAGCTGATGAAATGGCGTCGTATACTAGCTTTATTTGATAGACCACTGCGAAAAAATACAATTGTTGCAGAACGTTATAAAATTGAATCAGTAATTGGAATGGGTAGTTATGGGGTTACATATGTCGTTAATGACTTACAAATAAATAAATATAAAGTCTTAAAACAATTAAGACAAAGTAAACAAAGATATGAGTCTGGAAGAAAATCATTTGAACAAGAGAAAATGATTTTACAAACATTAAATCATCATGCAATTCCTAGTTTATATGATCATTTCGTATGGGAGAAAAAAAGCTTTTTTGTGATGGAATATATGCCTGGTAAAAATTTCGAAGATTATATTTTCTTGGATAGGCATGTATATACAGAACGTGAAGTACTTAAAATTTTATATGAAATATTAGAAATTGTATCGGTGTTTCATAGTAAAGGTATTATTCACCGAGATTTACGTATTCCAAATATATTAATGAAAGACAACCAAATTAGTATTATTGATTTTGGGTTAGCTAAATTGAAAGGTGAGGGTGATGAACGAGCTAAAAGTTATGAAGGTGAACAAGCATTGATGCGAGAAGTTCACTTTCGTAGTGATTTTTATGCGCTTGGTCATTTCTCGTTATTTTTATTATATGCAGGCTTTGAATCTAATGAAAAACATGAAAAACCATGGTATGACGAATTAACTTTGGAAAATTGTAACCGTGAAATGCTTATGCGCATGTTACAAATAAAAACGCCGTACTATGAGAATGTACAAGATTTAAAAAAAGATATAGTTTTTTCTTTAGAAAGGATGGAGGATCCATGTTTCAAAAGTTTTTAGCAAGCGTTGGTATTGGTAATGCAAAAGTAGATACAGTTCTTGAAAAAGCTGAGTATATTGTTGGAGAAGAGATACACGGGAAGGTTCATATAACTGGTGGTTCAGTTAGCCAACAAATTGAAAGCATTTACTTAACGTTATCAACATCGTATGTACGTGAAGTGGATGATAAAAAAGTAACAGCAACATATGATTTAGAGCGAGTTCGTTTAACAGAACCTTTTTCTGTTGAGCCGAATGAAAAAAAAGAAATTCCATTTTCATTTATAATGCCAGTTGAAACACCGCTTACACTTGGAATGAAAACAGTTTGGGTACATACAGGCCTTGATATTAAACGCAGTATAGATCCAAGTGATCGTGATTACATTCAAGTTTTGCCAAATGCACTATTAAATAGTGTGTTAGAGAGTGTAAATCAATTAGGTTTTAAAGCCCGTCATATAGAATGCGAAGAATTACCGTATCGATTACGTAAGCAAGTTCCGTTTGCACAAGAATTTGAGTTTGTTCCTGTTTCCGGAGAGTATTATGGGAAATTAGATGAACTAGAATTATTAATCTTGCCAAGCGCTTACGATCGACTAGAGATTATTATGGAAGTAGACAGAAAATCTCGCGGATTAGCAGGTTTATTTGCAGAAGCGCTTGATCTTGACGAGAAAGTGATTCGCTTTACAGTAACGAATGAAGATATTCCATCAATGAAAGAAAAAATTAACAATTATATTTTTTAATAAACTATGCATAAAAAAGAAATGGAGAGGAAAACTAAAACAACCGCTCCATTTTTTTGCATAGTGAGGTTATGTATGTGAAACGATATCGACATTTATACTTGTTAAGTTTTACGCTACTCATTTGTTTTGTCGTATTATCACTTTCGTATCATACCGCTTGTATTGAGAAATTTGACAATATAGTCGCGCATTTTATTCAAAGTTTTCGAAACGATTATTTGACAGCCTACTTTACTTGGGTGTCTTTTATCGGTTCCAAAAGAATATATTTTCCGTTACTCATCATTCTTGTAATGTATTTTCTCGTTAGAAAAAAGTTGCTTAGTGCATTACTTCTAACAATTAATTATTATGGATCTCGTTATTTAAACAGTATGCTTAAACTATGGTACGAACGAGCAAGACCGGATGTAACGCAGCTTGTTACGGCAACTGGATATAGTTTTCCGAGCGGTCATACGATGAATGCTACTGCTTTCTTAGGATTTATTGCATACGTCACAATTACAGAAGAACGTATTACGTTGCATAAAAAATTGTTGATTATTTTTATAGCGAGCTTTGTTGTATTATCTATTTCAGTTAGCCGAATATATCTTGGCGTTCACTATCCATCTGACATATTAGCAGGATGGGCAGCTGGCGGTAGCTGGCTCGTTTTATGTGTTATATTTCATAAAACGTTCATTAAAAAAGAACCTATGTCATAATAGGTTCTTTTTCCATTGGTTCAACATGAATGTGTGCATGGTAAATGCCAAACTTTTTCCGAAGCATAGCCTCGATGTTGTCAGTAATACAATGACTTTCACCAACATCCATACGAGCATCAACTTCGATTGTAATATCAACGTATGTTTGATTCCCGTACATACGAGCGCGAATATCTACGATGTTTTCCACGCCACCAATATGTTCAATCGCATCAGCATACTCTCCCATCTTATCTGGATCGATTCCATCCGTTAACATATGTGAAGCTTCTACGAAAATCTCCCATGCAGTTTTACAAATAATAAGACCGACAATTAAAGCGGCAATAGGATCTAAAATGGGCATTTGGAACTGTGAACCGACAATACCTACGACTGTACCAATACTTACGAGAGCATCTGATAAATTATCCTTTGCAGCAGCTTCTAATGATTTGCTTTTTGTGCGCGCTGCAATCTTTTTCGTATACAAATACACAAAGTACATAACGACAGCAGAAAATAAGGCTACCCATGCAGCAAGTATATTAGGCGCTGCTTGTTTCGGATTTAAAAAAGATTGTATGGCACTAATAACAACTTCTAAACCGACTGTTGCCATAATAAAAGAAGCAACAAGTGATGCAATTTGTTCTGCGCGCGAATGCCCATAAGGGTGATCTGGGTCACGAGGTTTTCGAGAGATTTTTAGACCAATTAATATCGCTAAAGAAGCACCGATATCCGTTAAGTTATTTAAACCGTCAGCACGTAATGCGCTAGAGAGGGTAATATAACTGATGATGATTTTCATAGAGGATAAAAATATGTAGGCCATAATGCTGACAATCGCACCTTTATCAGCTTCTTTATGAGAAAGAGTATCCATTTTAATCACTCACCTTTCTACAAGGAATTTCTTTCTATACATAGAGTATCAAACGAAACTCGTGTGGGTCTATACAAACATTGTTGACGTTTTATAGCTTTTTAAGAAGCGGATAACAAAGTTTCGTGAAGGAAAAATATGTTGTGAAGTGCAAAGTAAAGATGTGGAATTAATTGGGGTTGATTTGTAATTAAAGGGTGGAAGGGTAAGGGGATGAAGAGACTAATACTATTCTTGCTATGTATTTCGCTTGTAATGACTGGGGGTAATTCATCAAATATCGAAAATGTGAAGGAACGTAATATTTCTAAAGTATCCATATCTACTTTTAATGGCTACGGTGAATGAAATGAAAATTATTTTCTAAACATAGAAGACAAACAAATAACCAATGGAATTAATAATATGATTAATGGTATGAAAAAACAAAAGAGAAGAGGCGAAATACCACAATACGATAGACTAATTACATATGAAAATAGTAGTGATACGAAAGATATACATCTATATCTCGGAGATGAAGGGGAAAGGAGTGTAATTATGTACATAGGTCATGAAAACACTGCATATTACACTTCTGAAGAAATGACGAAACAACTACGAAAGATAATTGTGAAAAAAGATGAAAACCCTCTAAAAAATATTTTTCAGAGGGTTTTCATCTTAGTATGCTTCTAAAAACTCAGTAACTTGCTCTTCAGTTTTTGCATTAGCACTATGTAAGTGGCCTAGCTTCTCGCCATTTTGATATACAAGTAAACTTGGAATACCCATTACTTGATATTCTTCAGCGATACTTGGGAACTCATCTTTATTAATAGAATACCATTCAAATTTATTGAACTCTTCCATTACATCTCCAATAAAGTTATCCATACGAACACAATCTGGGCACCATGTAGTAAAGAACTTAACAACTACTGGCTCCTCGCTTGCGATGATGTCTTTGAATTCCTGTTCTGATTTGATTTCTTTCATGTTTTGTTTCTCCTTTTTCACTTATAATTTTTGGGGTAATTTAGGCGGTGATTTCGTTTGAAAACAAAAACTTCTAACGAAATTCTAACGTGATTTTTTTACCGAATAATTCGTTAGCAAATTGGTCCACCGCATTCTCTTGAATTCCTGCTACAACATGTGAGTAGGTGTCCAGTTTGATACCTACTTTTTTATGTCCTAATCGTTCATTTACAATTTTCGGATGAATACCCTGTTGTAACATTAATGTTGAAACAGGGTATGCCGTAGATCGTGGAACCGAATGTCAGGAACTTCACTTTTCTTTATAAGCTTTTTCCAGAGCTGTGTCAAACTTCTGAATTATAATGTATAAGTAGGATAGATCAAATTGTATTCATAATAGCCATCGCCATAATGTTCTTTTTCTCAGATGTTTTTATGAGATGTTTATGCAGCGCCTGTAATGTCGGATAAAAGAAGCAATCTCTTTCCAGTACTTAGGGAAGGTAAACGGTGGATGATCATTACTCATAAATTTTATGAGTATATTAAACAACAAGCAGGAAATTCAAAAAATGATGTAGGGGATGCATGGATGAAATTAGAGGAATCGTTATAAGAACTTATTCATGAAGTTGTGAGAGAAGAGATTAGGGCGACGTTATCTGAGTTCCAGCAATAATCACAACCAAATAGAGAAATGTGGTTGAAAGAAGCGTGACTAACAAGAGGGGAAATGGCTGCAATGTATAGAGTGAAAGAAAAAACATGATGTGGAACGTGAAAGGGATCATAAGAACATCTTAGGAATTATTTAGCGGTTAAGAAACCAGGGGGAATTAGGGTGTTGAAATGGATAAAGAAACAAAAGAGCCCACCTTTCATTGTTTGTGAGAAACAAGAAGGTGAGCTTCATTTAATAGAAACGAATCGGATTTGTGAAAATTGTGCCAAAATTACGCATGAACAAGGTATTGAAAGAGATACCTATATCCTTTATATTTTATTCCATAAATAACAAAGCTGATGGGCTTCTGATTCAAGAGCTATTAAATAATCATTATTAATAGAGTTATTCGTATACATTCTGTTCTTTTGGATGTTAAGGACTGTATAATTCACATCGTTATATTCATTTGAAAATGTTGATTCATTTAATAATGTCAGTGTTGAGTTGATGTTATATTTATCAATTCGCTCTTTTTTTCCTTTGAAAAACAGTTTAATAAGATGCGGCTCATCATTAATGAGCAAACCGAGTTCAGGTGATGAGCGGACGATTAAATTATCTGATAACCAATGCGATTTACCTGGATCAAACCAAGAGACGTCTTTGTTTTTAATAAATTTTTTGTACTGCTTTATAACATCAATGTAGTTTTGCTTTTTCTTCTGGTCAACTGTCTGTACTAATGTCTCAAAACAGTCAAAAGGTAGTTCGTTTTTATGAAATTTAATAACAGTTTCTCGTAATTGTTTCCAGTAATCAAAAACCGGGTGATATTCAGGTTGAGATTTTAAATTCTTTACAAAATTTGTTTTAGCTGCACTACTTTTCAGTGTGAAGTCTAAAAATTGTGTAAGTCCCACTTTAATTTCCGCCATGTTACACCCCCTTTCCGAACATTACTAATTCGATAGTGGAAAGGGAAATCCTGCATTTTGAAGGCGGTGTACTAGATGCTAGAAAAACCGATGTTTATACACAATGGCTATTGTAAAGCTGATCCGCAAAAATGACGAAAATACCAATTCATTATATATTCAGCACGGTGAGTGAATGTCGAGGCTTTTGTGTTTCTTATTGAGCTTGGTAAACATGGAATACTTTCTAAAGGGAGGTAACTTGCAATGGGTTCAAAACGACTAAACGATCTGCACCCACTAGATGATAATAATACGCAAGAAGCATTGGATGGTTTGTTAAAAGCAGTAGAAAAAGTCTTGGAAGAAGAGGATGAAAAACCAAAGAAACAAAATAATGAAGATGAATGAAGCACGCTATCGCTAAAACGACGAATAACGTGCTTTTTTATTTTCTTTATAAAGCTCATGCATATTCATTGATTTACAGATGTGTGTTACGTGAGCATAGTGTTTTTGATAAATAATAAAATGGTTATAAGACGGAAATAACCGAAAATGCACTTATATGAAAAAAGGTCCTGTTGTTTCCAACAGGACCTTTCCTAAAATGGCAAAGAGTAACTCTTACCTTACCCTTCTCGTATATAATACATGAAAAAGATAGATGTGTATACAACAAGAAATTCCAATATAATTATTTGAATATAGTGTTAAAAATAAATAGGTGAAATATTAAATAAGGAATTAAATTACAAATGTTGATTTAACAGGTGATTGAAACAGATTTCTATCAAATTACATTGAATAAAATAATATTGAGATAATAAGATATGTAATTTTGCA
>NZ_BOQB01000244.1 GCF_018332475.1 Bacillus sanguinis
AAATAAACTACATTCTTATTCACATGAAGATATTGATTTTACTCATTTAGAACACTCAAATCTATATTGCGAAAACTCTTCTTTAACGCAAATAAAAAGAGCATTAAATCGTAGAAAGAATAAAGGGATTACTTTTATAGGCTCTGGAAATTATCATTATGTATCTTATTTATTATTAGAAGAAATGGACAAACCTTTTACCCTTATACTATTTGATCATCATACTGATATGAACTTAAAGGGAGTGAATGAACAGACTCTTATTTCCTGTGGATCTTGGGTATCATTTTCTCTTCGAAATAATGGTAATTTAAAGAAGGTAATCATTATTGGACCTTCTTCTCTAACAATTCATTCTAATGATTATTCAGCCGTAGAAGTTTTTCCGATTGATATATCACATGAAGTATCCATACATGCAATACTTTCACATATTCATACAGAAACAATATATGTAAGCATTGATAAGGATGTTTTAGATCCAAAAGTTACTATTACCAATTGGGATCAAGGGCACATGAAATTATCTAGACTTTTACAATTTATTCATTCTCTAATTATGAATAGATCTATCTATGGTATTGATATTTGCGGTGAACTCCCAGTTTATCCTTCTCAACTCTTCTTACCTAAATATAAAAATGCTATTCAGAAAAATGAACAAGCA
>NZ_BOQB01000245.1 GCF_018332475.1 Bacillus sanguinis
CTTGAGGTCCACGGTTACCGTCTTCAACTTCGAAGCTAACTTCTTGACCTTCGTCAAGAGATTTGAAGCCGTCGCCAGTGATAGCTGAGAAGTGAACGAATACGTCGTTACCGTCTGCAACTTCGATGAAACCGAAACCTTTTTCGCTGTTAAACCATTTTACTTTACCTGTTAATGTCATGGTAATGCCTCCTAAAATTTAAAAAGATTACAATATGATCGGCCTTATTTGAATGAAAAATAAAAGTTCACATATTATCAAAAACCAATAAGTAGTACAAAATGTTCCTGATTGATACTTGATAATATGCAAAGAAAATATATTGTTAAATTGACCTTAATTACTATCTTACAACAAATGGTGGGAAATAGCAAGTGCTGGTAATACCAGTGTGAAATAGGATGGTAAAAGACACAAAAACATCTCTTTTATTTATATATTATTCCTAATTTTGGTTTATGCTAAACTAAGAACATTTTTATTGGAAAATTTTATTAGTGAATCGATATATAGTATAAGAATAGTGTTGATGTATTTGTTAAGGAGGCGAGAATATTGCAGTCTAATCAATTTAAAATAATTGAAGCAGCCAAAGAAGGAAGAAGAAAAGTTCATCCAGTATTTGCTGTTATACTTGCAATTGTATTTTTAACTTTAGGTGAATTGTTCATGTTATTTATGTTGTTTTTACCGAAAGCAGAAACGCTTTTGATGAAAGCAATTTATAGTGATATTGAAATGATATTGACGTTTGGCGGAGCTATATTTTTTGTTTTTTTATGGATTAGATTTGTAGAGAAAAGATCAATTTCATCCATTGGATTTTGGAGAAATCAGTGGATAAGAAAATATTTAAGAGGTGCATTAATAGGTTTTGTTTTTATTTCAATACCAGTCATGCTACTTTTATTAACTGGAAATGTACAACTACAAATGCAACACATTACACCAACCGCTATACTTGGAATTGTGGGATCTTTAGTTGCTTTTTTAATACAAGGTGCAACAGAAGAAATTGTTGTTCGGGGTTGGTTATTTCCAGTTCTTTCTGTTAGAAGCCGTATATGGGTCGGTATTGTTGTAACTTCATTTTTATTTGGTTTTCTTCATTTACTAAATCCAGGTATTACAATTCTTTCAATATCGAATATAATATTAGTTGGTGTGTTTGCAGCTTTTTACGTTTTGAAAGACAGTAGTCTTTGGGGGATATGCGCATGGCATTCCATTTGGAATTGGGCACAATATAACGTATTTGGTTTTGCAGTTAGTGGGATGACAATGTATTCTACACCAATTTTTAAACCTGTAACAAGTGGATCGGAATTCCTTCATGGAGGCTCGTTCGGAATTGAAGGGAGTATCATTACAACAATAATGCTCTCCATCGCTTCAATTGTTTTATGGAAACAGTTATGGGGGAGAAAAGCGAAACAAAGAGATTTTAGTTAATGAAAGAGGGAGAAACTATGGGGATTATAGCGTTTGAGGGAGCGAGTGCGGTTGGTAAGAGCACAACGTGTCGTGAGTTAGAAAAGAATTATGGTGCTTATATTATACCTGAAGTGAATTTATTATTTGAAAGACCAAAAAATGAACATAGAACATGGTATTTTGAAAAACAAGTAGAGCGCTGGAAAATAGCAATGCAGAAGTCAGAGCAATATAAATTAATAATACTTGATGGAGACATTTATCAGCCGCTTAGTTATAATTGGTGTTTCCATTTTGAAATATTTGATCAGCCATTATCTTTAATAGAAAACTTTTATAAAGAAAAGCTGATTAATAGGGAAATTGGTTTTCCTGATCAATATTTTTATTTATATACGAATGATGAAGAACTTAGAAAACGGAAAGAATTTGACGAGACAAAAAGAAGAAGAAACTTTGAAAAACATTTACATATATCAAAATCGTTTCAATGTTATTATGAAAATTTAAATACTGTTACAGACGGGTACTGCAAAATAATTGAAGCAAAAAGTGTAAAAACGAATGAACTAGAAATTGTAAATAGCTTAAACAGTTTAAATGTGTATGAAAAGAGTCGTTTTGATGTTTCGAGGTTAGATGCGATTACGAAGTGGTTAAAAGAAAATCGCGCATAAAAAGAACGAGTACCTTATAAGGTACT
>NZ_BOQB01000246.1 GCF_018332475.1 Bacillus sanguinis
GCTTTCGTCATCGCACTTATTAAAACGATTCTCGTTCAATGGGGAGGGCTATAAATGTTACAAGGACACCGAACTTGGGTATTTGAAAACAAACCCGTTATTATTTCGACAGGAGTCGTTGGCGGGCCGTTTGAAGCAAAAGGGAAAATTCCAGAAGACTTCGATATCCTTCATGAAGATTTATGGCTCGGACAAGATTCCTATGAAAAAGCACATAAAATTTTATTTGAAGAAGCTTGTAGCCGTGCCACTGAAAAAGCAGAACTTCGTAAAGACGATATTCAATTCGTACTTGCAGGAGATTTAATTAATCAAATTACCCCTACAAGCTTTGCTTGCCGTACACTGGGTACTCCTTATCTCGGATTATTCGGCGCTTGTTCTACTTCTATGGAAGGTTTAGCACTTGGAGCAAGTATCGTAAATGCAAAAGGCGCAAAATATTTATTAACCGGGGCATCTAGTCATAACGCCGCTGTAGAAAAACAGTTCCGCTATCCTACCGAATATGGGGGGCAAAAGCCGCCTACCGCGCAGTGGACAGTAACCGGAGCAGGCGCGGCTATTTTAAGCGATACTGGACACGGCCCTAGGGTAACATCTGCCACAATCGGACGAGTGGTTGATATGGGATTAACAGATCCATTTAATATGGGAGGCGCAATGGCTCCAGCTGCCGTCGATACAATTGAAGCTCATTTACGCGAACGCCAAATCGATGCCTCTTATTACGATTTAATTGTAACGGGTGACCTTGGACATGTCGGTCGCGAAATTGCTTATGACTTACTACATAAACACGGTACAAAAGTAACGAGCGAACAGTTTCAAGATTGCGGGATACTCATTTATAGAGAAGGGCAACCTGTCATAGCTGGTGCTAGTGGACCAGGATGCTCCGCAACAGTCGTGTACGGTCATTTATTAAACCGAATGAAAAGAGGAGAGTTTAATAAAATACTTGTCGTTGCGACAGGCGCTTTACTATCTCCACTTACATTCCAGCAAGAAGAAACGATTCCGTGTATCGCTCACGCCGTTTCGATTGAATTTGGAGGTGCAACGCAATGATTTTTTTCTGGGCTTTCGTCATTGGCGGACTCATATGTGTAATTGGCCAACTTATGTTTGATGTTGTAAAACTTACACCCGCTCATACAATGGCAACACTCGTTGTTGCCGGAGCTATATTAGACGGGTTCAATTTGTATGAACCATTAATTGATTTTGCTGGAGCCGGGGCAACTGTACCTATTACAAGTTTCGGTAATGCCCTCGTTCACGGCGCAATGGAAGAAGCTGCAAAACACGGCATAGTTGGCGTCATTACCGGCATGTTTAAAGTAACGAGCGCCGGCGTATCCGCAGCTATTATTTTCGGCTTCATTGGAGCATTGCTATTCAAACCGAAAGGATAAGGTGTTCGTATGACAGTTATTGCTAGCGTTAAAACCTGCCTTGCTAGTGTAAGGGGCGCTCAAGCAAGCTTAAGTTCCCTTTCACTAAATTCTACAGACGATGAAGCTAAACGCGTATTTCATGAATGTATGTTAGAAATGGACAGTATCATCGCTGATTTACAGGATAGAGTCTCAGTATTAGAACGTGAAGAACCTCAATATAAAGGGTTTTAAGTAGACTGGAGGAAATGACTATGTCTCACCTACCGGAATGGACACTTGTCATCCTTCGCTCTGTATTCATATTAATTATTTTATTCACTATTACAAAGTGCTTAGGAAAGAGGCAAATCTCTCAGCTTTCCTTTTTTGAATACATAGCGGGAATGACAATCGGTGATATCGCTGCTCAAATAGCTACAGGGCTTGATCAAAAGTTTTTCCATGGTGTCTTTGCCATACTTATTTTCGCCTCAGTACCCTTCTTTGTCGGAATTCTCTCCCTAAAAAACAAAACTGCTAGAGATTTTTTTGAAGGGAAGTCTACAGTGTTAATAAAAGATGGCAAAGTACTTGAGGATAATTTAAAACAAGAAAAATATACAAGTGATGAGTTACTTGAACTTCTTAGAGGAAATGGTGCATTCAGTATAGCTGAAGTCGAATTTGCTGTCCTAGAACCGAGCGGAGAATTAAATGTATTATTAAAGAAGGATGCTCAACCACTTACTGCAAAAGATCTCGGTTTAAAAGTACCAAATGAAAAAGAACCACAAACTGTTATTATGGATGGGAATGTACTAGATGGCCCCCTTTCAGCAAGCGGGCATAACCGTGCTTGGCTACATTCTGAACTAGAAAAGCTCGGTGTCGTTATTGAAAATGTCTTTCTCGGTCAAGTGGATTCATACGGACAACTTACTATCGACATTTATAATGACAAACTACAAATGCCTTCTCCTCAAAACAAGCCTTTACTATTGGCATCTTTAAAAAAATGTCATGCTGATCTTGAACTATTTTCCCTAGAAACAAAGTCGAAATCAGCAAGCGAAATGTATAGTAAAAACGCGAAACACATCGAAAAGATTTTAAATAAAGTAACCTATCTTTTAAAAGACTAATTATCGAAAGAACGCTTCAGTTAAAAGGCGTTCTTTTCTTTTTTTCTCCAGTTTTCATAACGTTTAAATTTATGTAATTCGGTTATGATGTTGAAGATACATAAGCAGGGAATTTCGAAAACATAGCGAATATTTCATGGTACAACTACATATTTTTTTGATTTAAAGTGGTTTCGTTTGACCTTTATTGACCATAATTGTATTATAAGACTAAGAAAGCTTTAGAAGGAGGAAATAACAGATGAATTTAATTCCTACAGTAATTGAACAAACAAATCGTGGAGAACGCGCTTACGATATTTACTCTCGACTATTAAAAGACCGCATCATTATGCTTG
>NZ_BOQB01000247.1 GCF_018332475.1 Bacillus sanguinis
TATACAGAAGAAGGAAATTTTGATTTAGTCGGAAACAATATTCCCATTTTCTTCATTCAAGATGGCATTAAATTCCCCGATCTTATTCACGCCCTTAAACCTGAGCCGCATAATGAGATTCCACAAGGACAAACAGCACATGATACATTTTGGGACTTCATCGCCAATAACCAAGAATCCGCTGCGATGATGATGTGGATTATGTCTGATCGTGCCATTCCAAGAAGTTTTCGAATGATGCAAGGGTTTGGTGTTCATACATTCCGCTTAGTGAATAAAAATGGAAAGTCGCGATTTGTAAAATTTCACTGGAAACCCAAGCTTGGTATCCACTCATTAATTTGGGATGAAGCTCAAAAATTAGGTGGCGCTGATCCAGATTATCATCGCCGTGATTTATGGGAAAATATTAATGCGGGAAATTACCCTGAATACGAACTTGGCATTCAAATTTTAGAAGAAGAGGATGAATTTAAATACGATTTTGATATATTAGATGCGACGAAAATTTGGCCTGAAGAAGATTTCCCCGTTAAAATCATCGGAAAAATGACATTAAATCGCAACGTCGATAATGTATTCGCTGAAACGGAACAAGTCGCACTTCATCCTGGTAGTATCGTCCGTGGTATTGATTTCACCAATGATCCGCTTTTACAAGGTAGGCTCTTTTCTTATACAGACACTCAATTGGCACGCGTCGGTACAAATTATCAAGAACTACCGATTAACCGTCCGGTATGTCCATTTCATAACAATCAAAGAGATGGTGCCTCTAAATATATAATCGATAAAGGAAAAATTGCTTACCATAATAATTCCTTAGCAAATAACACTCCTTACACTGTCCCCGGCACTAAGGGTGGGTTCGTTACATATCCTTCTACTGTATCAGGGCATAAAACGAGAGAAACAGCCGCTAGTTTCAAAGATCATTTCTCTCAAGCACGTTTGTTTTGGAATAGTATGAGTAATGTTGAAAAGGTTCATATTATGCAAGCCTTCTCCTTTGAATTAGGAAAAGTAAAAAGTAAATCGGTCCGCCAACAAGTCGTAAATATGATTGGACATATTAGTACTGAATTAGCTGCGTTAGTCGCTGAAGCGATCGGAGCAAAAGTCCCAAATATTCAAGAATCGGGCGTTACGAAATCATCGCCAGCACTCAGTATGGCAAATACGACATTTAGTCCTAATACATTACGAGTAGGTGTCATTGTTACAGATGGATATGACGGACAAAACGCACAATATATAATAAATCAATTGAAACAAGCTGGGTTGCAACCAGTGATTGTTTCCGAACGATTAGGTATCGTGCAAGGAACGCAAAATGTACGTTGGGACGTGAATGACACTTTCTTAACGGGATCCTCACTTCTTTATGACGGTCTACTTCTTATTGGAGGAAACCTTGATGAACAGTTTCTTAATAAAGCAAGTTCATTTGTCGTAGAATCATATAATCACTTTAAGCCAATTGGTTCCTTTCAAAATGGATCTACTGTTATTCAATCTTTAAATATTGAAGGAAAGCCTGGTGTCTTAATAGAACAAAATCCTACGCAACTTGCAAACGAATTCATTAAAGCTATGACGAAACAACGATTTTGGGATAGAGCATATGAATAGGATAGGGGGATAATTTATGTTTGTTACCGTCGAGAAAGATGTGCATATTTTTGTGCAAGACGTTAATCCCGGGCCAGGTAGTAAAACCGTGTTCTTCGTCCATGGCTGGCCTTTAAATCATCAAATGTACCAATATCAACTCAATGTGTTACCACAGCACGGTTTCCGCTGCATCGCTATGGATATACGTGGAAACGGGCAATCTGATAAACCGTGGACTGGTTACACATACGATCGTTTAGCAGATGATATCGCCATTGTTCTAGAAGCACTTCAAGTAGAAAATGCTACATTAGTCGGTTTCTCAGTAGGTGGCGCTCTTTCTATTCGGTACATGTCCCGCTACAATGGTCATCGCATTTCTAAACTTGTATTAGTCGATGCTGTTTCCCCCTCTTTCGTTAAAAATCAAGAATCACCCTATGGTGTCCCAAAAGAACAAGCTGATACCCTCATTAATCAAATGTATGCCAATCTGCCTAAATTTTTAAATGATGTATCTTTATCATTTTTCAATAGAAATTTAGGTTCTGCTACGTTAGAATGGTTTTCTTATCTCGGCATGCAGTCTGCTTCCTACGCTCTCATCAAAATATTGCAAGCTGCCGCAAATGAAGATGTAACGAAAGATTTAAGTAAAATTAACGTCCCAACAAAACTATTCCACGGTGCTCACGATCAATTGATCCCTTACAAAAGCGCTGAACTCACGCAAAAGCGGATTAAAAATGCTCAGTTACACCCTCTTACCAATAGTGGTCACGGCTCTCCAATCGATCAAGCGGATGAATTAAATGAAGAACTTATAAAATTTTTACATTCATAACAATCTATACCAAATCATGTCAATACAAACGCAGTTTTTGAAAAGATTAAAATTCACATATTTCTCACAAATCAATCAATAAAACGATTACATTTTCATTTATACTAAATGTACAGGTAATACTCCCTAAACCCAGCTTGTCTGGTTACCCCGTTAAATACTATAAAAAAGAACTTGTATCGTTATACAAGTTCTTTTTGTTTTTCTATTTAAAAAGTATATCTTTACTATACTGTTTTCCAGCAAGCAAATCATATTGGATCATTTTATATTGCTCTAACATTTCTTTTTGTTTCTTTGTTAAATCTGTTATCTCTTCCCCATCTTTATTAACCTTTAACTCCTCTTTAAGGACTGGTATTTCTTTATGCATTTCCGATAAAAATTGATAGAATGGTGATTTATTTATCCCTGCATAATCCAAAACAAGATTAGAAAAATAAATTGGGCTTACTAAACCTAGGTTGTCATTTGGCAAGTCAAAATTTGCATACATTAACAATGGCGTTTCTGACATAGCTAATCTTTCATTTAGAGTTTCTTCATTCTCTATATATCCAGCTTCTTCATAGATAGCTTTATTTACCCCTAATATTGGTAAGTGATCTCCGAAGAAAACCAATATAGTAGGTCTTTCTAGCTCTTGAATTTGTTCTACTAAATATTTTAGAGCCTCATCAGAACGACGTACACCCTCAGTATATGTTTCTAATTCTGCTTTCGATCCCTCATCTGTTAATCCATTAACTTCTATTTGTTTTTCTTCAAACCGTCCTGGATTGAATGGGAAATGATTTTGCATCGTAACTGCATGAATAAACGTAGGTTGCTGTCTCTTATTTAATTCCTCTAGTATTTCTTTACTAATAGATACATCGCTAATATAATCTCCAGCTACCTCTACGTTGTTCATTGTATCTTCCGCATTGAAATTATCAATTCCTAAAACATTATATACATCATCCCGCTTATAAAATGATCTTCCATAAGCATGAATTGCATTCGTATAATATCCATGTTTTTTCAATTCACTTGCGATAGACGGAATTTCTCTTTGCCCTGTCACCGCTTGTTGATATGGTATAGAACCTGGCTTTAAAAAGCTCATTGAATAGCTCGTTAACGCTTCAAATTCTGTATTTGCTGTGTTCCCTCCGAATACAGGAGCTATTGTTTGTCCACCTGGAAAATTCTCAATATAATGATGTAAATTCGGCACCGGATCTTCGCTAAACGAAAGATTCATTAGCTTTGTTGGATCCCAAAAAGCTTCACTCATGAAAAATATAATATTTGGTTTCTCGGTCTTCTCTTTTTTTCCTACATCGCTTCCATATTGTTTTTTTATATCATTTGAAATTTGTAGCATAGTTTCTTTTGAATATTCTTCTGGCTTCTCAATGACAGTTGTGTCTAAGTTACTGACAAACCCTAAAACAAAACCATTATCAGTATAGTTTACATTTTGATTCCAAGCTACAAAGGTTACCCCATATTTTTGCAATACACTATTCATAAATGTATTAGGATAATTACTATATGCATACACCATAAAAGTAGAGCCACATATTAAAATAATTCTCGTAATTATATTAGGTTTTATAACTGGAGTATGCTTTCGTATATACATAACTAAATATACAAGCAGAGTAATCCCGAATATTCCTAAAAATATAGTCCACCAACTAAAATAGTCCATGACCATTGGTATAACGGACTGCATTTGAGTAATCTGTATGAAATCAGACGGATAGAATGGATCTCCTCTAAAAATAAGTTTAAAATGGTTCACAATTCCAAAGATAGTTAGCACCAAACTTGTTATCGTGACACTCAAAAAGATTCGTCCAAGCAAACTATACACAAGAACATATATCATATAAATAAATAATAAGCTTAATACATACTGTCCGTATCGAATATAAACCCAGTTATTAACTAATACAAGGCTCATATTCTCCTGTATCATGATATACATCCAATTCATTGTATGGGCAATTAAAAATAGTAAAGCATAAGCTTGAATAGCCGGCCTAAGCTTATGGCTGATGCCTTTATTTAAATGAATAATGTATAGTAGTACACTCCATAAAACAATAATGAGTATACTTAACGGTAGTTTCTCATTAAAAAATTCTTTAGTTCTCTCAAATTCGAAAGATCTTAACATAACAAAAAACAGCGTTTCTAAACAGATCGCCCACATTCCACTAAGAATGATAGAAATTAATAGGTTCTTCCTCGACTCTTGACGAGAAAAACTAAGATAAAATTCATCTCTTCTTCGTTGTTGTGTTAAAAAATCAAAACGCAATTTATTCCCTCTTTCCTTTACCCCTTCGTCTCGCATCCACAAACATATTGTCCTATACAAAATACCATATTTGTATGCAGCTAGTCTCCCTATGTGCTTGTAATATATACATGTATCCTTAATTTTCCCTTAAAACTTTAATGCGTCCTCCCCATTCAGGATTGAACGTGATAAACCTTCTTCGCTCTATATTCTAACAGCATAAATGAACTATGCTTCACAAAATTATTACCATAAGAAAAGAACCTACCAACACTGACAGGTTCTCCTTCATTTTAACAGACATGAACATATGTATCATATAAAAGAATACATCCATACTTTCCATATAATACATACAAGTACGATAACTACAAAATCAAAAAAATCTAATCTCGGACCCTTTTCCATATTCATCTCTAGCCACATATGAACCCATTTTATTTTTGTATATTTTTGAATGTTTTTCTTTGCAAATCGGTAAACGAGTACTTGCATAATAAAAAATCCGACTACGAAAATGAACAATAAAATGAGAAAATCAACCACAAAATTCCTCCCTATTTTTGCAGCGATTTTTCTACTATATGATTTCTCAAAACCCACTCTTCAAACTGAGCACTTCCAAATTCCCAGCTAAGATCACGAGCATGTACAGAAAAAACGTAATGACCAGCATATTCGTCCATAAATCTACCTGTCTCGATCTCATCTTTCTGAAGTCCGTATGCCCCAAAATTAAAATACACATCCCACACGTCTTCATTCTTCCGCTTATAAGCAATCGATTCCATATCACATTCTGTTCCGAAATAATCAAGATGTAAATGTACGCTATCATCATATTCGTACTCCATTTTATCACCCCTTATATTTGTACTTCTTTATCACCAAAAAAATTCCTGCTATCTATACTCACATATGGGCACTTACCTACATATCATGCTTGTAGAGTGACTTCTAGGAGGTGTTATATAGTGAAAAAATTAATAGCTGTTTTTTGCATCATGTTACTAGCTGTTTTCACATTTACTGCTTGCAGTAGTAAAAAGGAAGGTACGAAAGAACAAACGCAAAACATTCGCATCGGCGAAGTTACCCATTCTCTCTTCTACGCCCCATTATATGTCGGGATTGAAAAAGGATTTTTTAAAGAGGAAGGATTAAATATTGACCTCCAAACAACAGCTGGCGGAGATAAAACGATGACCGCCCTATTATCTGGCGGAATTGATATTGCTCTCGTCGGTTCTGAAACGTCTATTTACGTTCATCAACAAGGAGCAAAAGACCCTGTCATTAACTTCGCACAGCTTACACAAACAGACGGAACATTTTTAGTTTCGCGTAAAAAATTAGACTCATTCAATTGGAATGACGTAAAAGGTGTTACGTTTTTAGGACAGCGTAAAGGCGGCATGCCGCAAATGGTTGGAGAATACGTTTTAAAGAAAAATGGCATTGATCCTCAAAAAGATACGAACTTAGTTCAAAACATCGAATTTGCTAACATTGCAAATGCCTTTGCATCTGGTACAGGAGAATTTGTACAGCTCTTTGAACCGACTGCAAGTATATTCGAAAAAGAAGGAAAAGGATATATTGTCGCTTCGTTCGGAGCTGAATCTGGCACTGTTCCTTATACATCGTTCATGGCAAAAGAAAGTTTCCTGAAAAAGGATAAAGTTGCTGCTGAAAAGTTCACACGTGCGCTCTATAAAGCACAACAATGGGTTGATACACATAGTCCCGAAGAGATTGCTGATGCCGTGTCTCCATTATTTAAAGACACTTCAAAAGACATTACAGTAAAAGTAATTGAACGGTATAAAAAGCAACATTCTTACGCGACAAATCCGCTATTAGATGCTGAGGAATGGAAACAGCTCCAAACGATTATGAAAGAAGCTGGCGAATTACAAAAAGAAGTTCCACATGAAGCGCTCGTCAATACAAAAATTGCCGAAAGCGTTATTAAGAAATAGAGGCGAAGTGTATGAGTTTTTTACAAATACGTAACGTTTCTCACTGCTTTTTCGCAAAAGAGAATGCTAAATTAATTCTCGAAGACATGAGTTTACAAGTGGAAGAAGGCGAATTTATTTCTATACTTGGGCCAAGTGGTTGCGGCAAAACGACGCTCCTCTCCATTATTGCCGGGCTACTTGATCCGATAGAAGGTATCATCTTTTTAGATGGTGAGCCCATTACAACGAAAACTTCATCTATGGGATATATGTTGCAGCAAGATTACTTGTTCCCTTGGAAGACAATTGAAGAAAATATTATGCTTGGACTTCATACTCGAAAACTTTACAATGAACAGACGAAAAAACACACTTTACAACTTTTAAAGCAAGTCGGTCTACACGATGTAGAAGAGCTATACCCTCGCGAACTGTCTGGTGGTATGCGTCAACGTGCCGCCCTCGTCCGAACGTTAGCGACCGATCCAAAAATTTTATTGCTGGATGAACCATTCTCGGCGCTCGATTATCAAACGAAATTGAAACTAGAAGATCTCGTTTTCAGTTTACTACGCAAATATAAGAAAACTTCACTACTCGTAACACACGATATTGAAGAAGCCATTGCAATGAGTGATCGTATTTATTTACTGCAAGCGAACCCTGGAAAAATCGCGAAAACATTTATCGTCCCAGAAAGCATTCGTTCCTTATCACCGTTAGAATCACGCCACCACCATGACTTCCCATCCCTCTTCCAAGATATATGGAAGGAGCTGGAGCGCCTTGGATAATATAAAGCAACTCCATGAACAGTTTCAGAAAAAAGAACGCAACCGCGCATGGTTAGCACGCTCACTGCAGCTTTTACTGCTCATTCTTTTCTTTGCACTATGGGAAATAGCTAGCAAAAAAGAGTGGATTGATCCTTTACTCTTTAGCTCTCCTTCAAGCATTTGGGATCTCTTCCTTAGTAAATGGCTTGACGGTTCGCTTTGGGTTCACATATGGACGACACTCCTTGAAACAGGAGTAGGCTTCATTCTTGGAACAGTGCTCGGCGCTATTATCGCTACTTTTCTTTGGTGGATGCCACTTCTCGCTCGCGTGCTCGACCCCTATCTCGTCGTCCTTAACGCCATGCCAAAAGTGGCACTTGGACCTATTATCATTGTCATCTTCGGTCCAAATATTTCTTCGTCGATTGCAATGGGGGTAATCATTTCCATCATCATTACCATTCTCGTTATTTACAGCGCATTTCAAGAAGTCGATTCTAACTATATAAAAGTGATGGACACATTTGGCGCCAATAAGTGGCAATGTTATAAGCAAGTAGTTCTCCCTGCATCCTTCCCAGCAATTATTTCAACGTTAAAAGTGAATGTTGGTTTATCATGGGTCGGTGTTATATTCGGCGAACTTCTCGTCTCTAAACAAGGTCTTGGCTACTTAATTAGCTACGGATTCCAAGTATTTAATTTCACGCTCGTCTTACTGAGCGTACTACTCACCTGTGTCCTCGCAACACTTATGTATGTGTTTGTTGAGGCATTTGAAAAACTTCTAATTGGAAAACGAAAAAGAAGCTGACTTAGGGCGATAGACTATAGTCAGCTTCTTTCTTTACCTTTTATCACACATCTTTGTTTCATTTGTAACGTTGCCATCCGCGACTGTAACTGTATGGAAACAATCTTTCACACGTACTGTAACGACATTTTCTTTTCGATCTATTACATGATAATCATCGTACTTTTTATTTAATGCACTACGAATTTGCTCTCCTTCAAAAATCGGAAAACCGTGAGACATTACCCAAATGAGACCAGCAACCGCAAGAATCGTTTTCATACGTTTCATTACCTCCTTGAGAGTAAACTTATAGTCCCTACAATATGCGCATTATAATTGTGTCTAATTTGTGACATTTTTATACTAATTCTCTTTTAAATCTCCTGTTCCTTCTTCTTTTTATAAAAAAGACAGAATTTTCAATTTTATCAACAAAAAAACGCAAAGAACTAAAATTCTTTACGTTTTCTTGGATAAAACATATAATTCGCATTATTGTCCACTTTGTTGCTCTATCGTTTTCGAAACATCATATAATCCCGACAACACTTCCGCTCTCATTTTTACAAGTTCAGGGAATTGATAGAAAAAGGCGATTTTTTTATACTTTAACTCCGATCCTTCTTTCACCTTTTTTGAATCTTGTAAAATAAACGCTGTAAATGTATCTGCGATATCTTCCGCTACATTTGTTGTTCCGTATTCAGATACAAACTCGTCCCGTTTCTCCTTGAAAAATTGCATTTGAGCTTCTTCACTTTCTTCCACTTTCTTCTCTGTCCATTCTTGCTCAATTTGTTTCCAAAAAGAATTATGGAATTGATTAATATAAGAACTCTCTCTCGCACATCCTTCTTGTAAGAAAAGTGATTTACATTTATTTTGGTATGATGAAATATCTTTATCTTCTTCAAAATCCTTCAAATACTTTTCATCTACTGGTATTTGCTTATGCCCAAGCGTCAACACATGAGCCGTCTCATGAATTAATGTTTTCATCACTTCATCGATATTTACCGCAGAATCAAGCGTATCTAAGCTAAGAGTCCAATCTTTCGGATTCTCCATACTAGGCATAACGTGGGCAACAACACTGTCATAACCATCCGTTATTAGATCGAATTCTGTTATATTCACGCGATATTTAGCTGGGATAAGCGTGCGGTACATATCCCATAAGTCTTCATGATAATCTCTATCTTGACGTTGTTGTAGCACCTCTTCTTTCGCTTCTTTATCTTCAGCGAATACCTCATTTAAACGCTTCCGTTCTATTTTTTCAAAATAAGGATCTACAATTTCATCACCATCAATATAATAAGATGCTAAAAAGAAATAATTTTCATCATTCTCTTTTTTCTGCTCTGCCTCTTTCATATCCGCACTTTCATGCTCTTCTATATCATAATCTTCTACTGCTTCAAGCTCAGATAATCCATCTATTTTTTCATATACTTTTTGAAGTTTATTATCTCCTATTTTCACGCATTCTTCTTCTGTTTTACAAACTTCTTTTTCCTTCACACTCTTCATAGAACTATCGCATCCCGTTATGAAACCAATTGCAACGATAAATCCTACTAACTTACCATAAAGTCTCTTCATATAAACCTCCGTCGTTCCATTCTACAAAAATATCATAATCAATTTCTAACGAATATGCGATACTTAATTATACAAACTGTAAGGAGGTTTCTCATGATTCAAGCAGTCTTATTCGACTTAGATGGAACACTATTAGATCGGCGCCAATCTTTAGAACAATTTATTCATGATCAATATAATCGCTTTGCCTCTCACTTAATGAACATAGAAAAATCAGAGTATTGTTCTCGATTTCTTGCGCTCGATAATAATGGCTATACGTGGAAAGATAAAGTATATGCTACTCTCCTTTGCGAATACAACATTACCACTTTAACACCAGAGCAACTGCTGCACGACTATATTACAAACTTTCAACACCATTGTATTCCTTTCCAAAACATGCATGAATTACTTCAGCGTTTAACACAACAAAATATTAAAATTGGTATTATCACAAACGGCTTTACTGACTTTCAAATGAATAATCTTCGCGCACTACATATACATACGTATACAAATAAAATTCTCGTTTCAGAAGCGGAAGGAATTAAAAAACCTCATCCCGACATTTTCAAACGAGCTTTGCAAAAGTTAGGTGTTAAGGCAGAAGAATGTCTTTACGTTGGGGATCATCCTGAAAACGATGTACTTGGTTCTGAACAAGTAGGGATTCTTGGTGTTTGGAAGAGAGATTCGTTTTAGTATGACTTTGAGCATTCGCGTGTGGTGGATGATTTGTTGGAGGTGCTTTCGTTTTTAGAGGTAGAGACAAAAACAAGAAAATAGTCAAAGGAGGCTTCGTTTCTCGAACGCCGCCTCTTCCTTTATGATTCATATACTGTAAACTGCGGTTTACTTGGATGATCCTTAACTAGCGCATCATCTGGAAACTTTGAAACTTTTTGATATAAGGCAATGTCACCGATACAACTCGCTGTTAGTAAAATTCCTAAAAATGAGAGTGGCTCCAGATTCATAGCTAATCCCAATACAATTGGCAAAATTCCAGTCGGTAAAAACGGTAACATTAACACTTTCTTCATTTGCTTTACTGTAATTTCTTTTTTAGAATGCGCATATGCTACACCTAATTTCCAATTGACGCCCCATGTTAGTTCACTCCACGGAACACCGCCGATATAGCGAAACCCTATTAAATGTATTGCCTCATGAATACAAACGAAAACAATCATTCCAATAATCAAAAGAAACATAACGGGCAATGTAAATTCAAATTGAACACCGCCTGAAAGAAATATATGCAAATAACCAATTCCAAACGCCAACGCAAATATTATAAGTAATGAATAGATATTTAACTTAACCATCGAAACAGTGACAGTCGTTTCTTTTCTATTCTCCATCTTCCCCCTCCTAAAACGTAAGTATTCCTTTATAAAATTGTATAATACACCTAAAACAATATAAAGATATATTTTCATTTATTCTTAAGCACAAAAAAGAAACCGGCCACTTTACTTCGTAAAACAGCCGATTTCTTCTATATGTTTCATCGTACGCGCCAATACATCGTCGCGCATTATAAAGCTAAATTTTCTATCCGTTTTAATGTTGTCAGGAATGTCTGTTAATAAAACAGATCCCTTCGTTTCTTCGTAATGCGTATGCTGTTCTACCGCACTAATTGTTGCAAAATAAATGTTTTTAATGATTATTTTGTCTTTTCCAGATACTTTATATTGTCCTAAGTAAGTTAAATCAGAAACTATGCCGCCGGTTTCTTCATGAACCTCTCGAACTGCCGCTTCTTCCGGTGTTTCCCCTAGTTCTACTTTACCACCTGGAAATTCAAGACCGCGACGTAAATGATGCGTTAATAACCATTGATCCCCGTACCGGCATACAACCCAAACATGCTTTGGCTCAGGAGAAAATGGATAACGTTCAAACGATAATTGTACAGTGTTGTGGTAATAATCTTTAAATTTGTACATGCCATTACTCCCCTATTGATGGTTACAAGTTTTTCCTACCACAAATTGTAGCATATTCTCGCTTTTCTGCATAATATTATCCAATTATAATCCATTGATTATTCCCATTTGCGCGACTAATTCTTTCGTCTCATGATTTCCTAAATCGTAAATCATTTTATATGCTTTTTGTAGTTGTTCATCATATCGGTCATTATTAGAATCGTGATGATACTCAACAAATGGAATGTGGGAGCGTACAAATGAACCTAAATCCTCTACATATGCTTGATCGAAATACTCTCTTAACTCCGTAATTTCCTCATCACTTGCGGAAATCTCAAAATTATACGTATCCGCCGTCTTCACTTGTGAAATTTGACCGTTTCCTATTGATATATAATATGTTTTTTTCTGCTCCATGTAACACCCTTCTTTCATCCTTTTAGTTTCTATTGTTTTCATCAATTACAAAATTATGTAAAATAAAGAAAAGGAGGGATTTCATGTTCAAAATATTAATTATCGGTATTATAATCGTCCTAATCATACTAGTACTCTCCGTCATGACGATTAATAAAGGCTATGCATATAAACATTCTGTTGATAAACCAGAAGATAATCCTTATACAAAAAATAATAAGGAGGATTCATAATATGCTTCGTGTACTTCGCATTGCAATCGCACTCACTGTGATCATAATGTCGATAATCGGGCTCTATACAGGTCAAAATAACTTTCTACCACTTTCACAATTTTTATTAGGAGCTCTCATGTTCCTCATTGCAATGGAACAAATAAAAAAGAAGGATTCAGGAACAGGATTCATTTGTATTGTTGCCGGTGCTTTCATTTGGATTGTTCTTATCATTAGCTATATAAAATAAAGGGGATACATGTATGCTAAAAGGATTGCGAATTACTTTTTCACTTATTGCTTTATGTATAGCAATCTATAGTTTCTTTACTAGTAATAGAGAAATTATGCCTTATATGTTCATCTTTTTAGGGATGATGGCTTTCGTTATTAGTATAGAGGAAATCTTAAAACAGCAAAAAGGTGGTAGTATACTTGCTCTGTTAGCAGGAGCTGGTGCTTTATTTCTTGGCTTCTCAGAAATATTTCGATAAATAGTCTCTTTAAAGGAGGTATACAATGCTAACTGGATTACGCTATTTTTTCATGCTTCTCATATTCTCTCTTTGCACTTATTCTCTTGCTACCGATAACTTCACACTTCTCCCATACATGCAATTTGCTCTCAGTTGTTTCTTTATTCTTCTAGGAATTAATGAACTGAAATCCGGAAGAAAATCAATGGGCATCTCGCATTTTTTCGTTTCTAGTCTTATGCTCTTCATTGTAATATCGAATTACTTTCACTAAAGATAACATGTAATTTCCAATCACCTACCGCCTTTCATTTCTTAAAAATGCTCATAAGTGAAACTCTTTGTTTTTCTATACAACCTTTACTTTTCTCTTTTACAAATAAAAAAACTGCCCTTTCACAGGCAGTTTTCCTTCTTATCCGAATACTTTCTCAAGTTCATCTTTATCTTGGCTTAACCAGAAGTTCATTAAGCGTTGTGCTCCTTCTAAGTCGTGAAGCTTCGCTTGGCCACATTGTGTTTCATTGGCAGCTGGAATTTCTGTAATTTGAACCGCATCTTTTAATGTTAGTTCTAATAAATCAATGATTTCTCGAACCGTTGGTGTTCCGCTTACTACAAGATAATATCCTGTTTGGCAGCCCATCGGTGAAATATCAATAATATCGAAATGCGGATAACGATCAATATATTTACGTAAATTAAATGCTAATAAATGTTCTAACGTATGAATAACATCTGGTTTCATTGCTTGTTTATTCGGTTGACAAAAACGAATATCGAATTTATTTACAATACCGTCACTACCTACATTGTGAACTCCGCAATGTCTTACATAAGGTGCCTTTACAATCGTATGATCTAATTCAAAGCTTTCTACTGATGGCATACAACATCTCTCCCGCTTTTAATTTAATTCCGTTATATCCAATATGATATAACGGAAATCAACATTAGTAAAGTATTATGTACAGTCGTGCTATAATACTTTAAGACTATGCTGAAAAGGAGACCATTATGAAACAGATTTTTATTGGGATTATACGCTTTTACCAAAAATTCATTTCTCCGATGACACCACCAACATGCCGCTTTTATCCAACTTGTTCTCATTACGGATTAGAGGCGTTTCAAAAACACGGTGCATTAAAAGGTTTTTGGCTTACTTGTAAGCGTATATTAAAATGTCACCCTTTCCACCCGGGAGGATTTGATCCTGTCCCAGATAAAAAGGATGACAAAGTAAATTCTTAATTGTCGTAACCATTCACAACTAAATCTAATTTTCCTGTGTCAGGATCGATAACAAGACCGTGAACAGGTACTTCTTCTGGAAGTAACGGATGGTTGCGAAGTATTGATACGCTATGTTCTACACTTTCTTCTACACTAGAGAACCCTTGTAGGAATCTTTCTAAATCGATTCCAGAATAACGAAGTGTATCTAATTTCTCATCTGTTATACCGCGCTCTTTCATCTTCTCAATTGTACTGCTCGCTTGAATTTTTGCCATACCACAATCGTGGTGACCAACTACACAAACTTCATCAGCACCCAGCTCATATACAGCAACTAAAATACTACGCATAATACTTCCAAACGGATGTGAAATAACAGCGCCTGCTACTTTAATAATTTTCACATCACCGTTGCGCATATTCATCGCTTTCGGTAATAATTCAACAAGGCGAGTATCCATACAAGAGATTATTACCATTTTTTTATTTGGGAATTTTCCCGTTTCGTACTCTTCGTATTTTTTTTCTTCAACGAATTTTTCATTGTATTGTAAAATCTCTTCTAATGACTTCATAGTAAAGGACCCTCTTTTCTCTCATTTACATTACTTATATAGTGTACCAAAATATGAAAAACACAAAAAGCATATTGTATTATTATAAAAGCAATATATTTTCAGATAACCGCCATAATTCTTTCAAAATATACACACAGCTTTGTAACATGTATCACATACTCCAATTCTATTTTCACTATAAACTAATTGTAGATAATGTAAAAAAGGAGTGAGTATTTATTATGTCCGACGTTCTATTACTGAGTCGTTTTCAATTTGCAATTACTATTTTTTATCACTTTTTATTTGTACCTTTGACAATCGGACTTGTTATTTTAGTAGCATGTATGGAAACTCAATACGCCCGCACATTGAATCCAACATACCGCAAAATGGCAAATTTCTGGGGTAAATTATTTACAATTAACTTCGTAATGGGGATTATAACCGGGATTACGATGGAATTCCAATTTGGAACAAACTGGTCTGAGTACTCCAAATATATGGGAGATATTTTCGGATCACCTCTCGCAATCGAAGCACTCGTTGCCTTCTTCTTAGAATCTACTTTCATGGGAATATGGTTATTCGGTAAAGACAAAATCTCACCAAAGTTCCGTGCCTTCTGTATGTGGATGGTTGCACTTGGAACAAATATTTCCGCCCTTTGGATTATTACAGCAAACGGCTTTATGCAAAACCCTGTTGGCTACGTCGTACGTAACGGTCGCGCTGAATTAAATGATTTCTGGGCACTTGTTACAAACCCATATGCTTGGAACATGTTCTTCCATACTGTAATTGGTTGTTATATCGTTGGTGCTTTCTTCGTTATGGCAATTAGTGCCTATCATTTATTACGTAAAAACGAAGTGGAATTCTTCAAAAAATCATTTAAGTTTGGTTTACTGTTAGGTTTATTCGCCGCAACTGTTACACCGTTTATGGGGCATCAGTCTGGTGTATCAGCAGCTAAATATCAACCAGCTAAAGGAGCTGCAATGGAAGCAGTTTGGGAAACTGGTAAAGGACAAGGCTTCTCAATTGTTCAAATTCCTGATGTAAAAAACGAAAAGAACTTTGAATTCCTTACGATTCCGAAATTAGGAAGCTTTTTCTATACAAACTCATTTGATGGCGAAATTGTTGGTTTAAAAGATATTCCGAAAGAAGATCGCCCAAATGTTAACCTCGTGTACTATAGCTTCCGCTTAATGGTTGCACTTGGTATGTTCTTTATGGCATTAACTTGGTATGGCTTCTATTTAAACCGAAAAGGAAAACTAGAAAACTCAAAACGTTATTTAAAAATTACAATGTGGTCTGTTTTACTGCCATATATCGCAATTAACGCTGGTTGGATTGTTGCCGAAGTAGGTCGTCAACCGTGGACAGTTTATAAACTAATGCGTACAGCAGAATCTGTATCACCTATATCCGTTCCACAAATTTGGTTCTCATTAATTAGTTTAATCTTGTTCTACACTTTACTTTTAATCGCAGACGTATACTTAATGCTGAAGTTCGCGAAAAAAGGACCAGCAGCATTAGAAGAACCTGCTACTGAAGGAGGTACAGCTCATGTCTCATGATATGCTTGCAGTCATCTGGTTCGGTTTATGGGGTGTGATTTGGACAGTTTACTTCATTCTTGATGGCTATGCACTTGGTAATGGAATGATTTTTCCATTCGTTGCGAAAGACCGCCAAGAACGAAATCAATTACAAGAAGCAATTGGACCATTTTGGGGTGGTAATGAAGTATGGTTAATTACAGCTGGTGGCGCAACATTTGCTGCCTTCCCAGTCACATATGCCAATATGTTTAGTTATCTATATACACCACTATTTTTAGTATTACTTGCACTATTTGCTCGTGCCGCTGGACTTGAATTCATGCATAAAGATGATTCACCAATTTGGCAAAAAACTTGTAAATGGGCATTTGCAATTGGTAGTTTCCTAATCGCCTTCTTATTTGGTGTTACGTTCGCTAATCTTTATTACGGACTACAAATCGGGAAAAACGGTTATGAAGGAAATTTACTTAGCTTACTAAATCATTACGGTATTTTAGGAGGTCTTTTCTTCACTGCTATATTCGTCGTATCTGGTGCCCTTTGGGTTATGATTAAGACGACTGGTGAAGTATCTGATCGTGCTTATAAAATCGCAAGACCATTTTCAATGGCAGCTGCTATCATTTTAGCTATTTTCTACGTAGCAACTGCAAATCGTACAAATTTATTCCAAAACTTCACAGAATATCCGGTACTATTCATTCTTCCGGTACTTGCCATGTTAATGAGTGTACTCGCACTCATTATGGTGTACAAACATAAAATCGGTCTTGCATTCACATTTGTTTGCTTAACAATCGCAATGTTTATGACAACTGGTTTTGCAGGCATGTTCCCAAGAATGTTACCGTCACGTATTAACGACGCATACAGCACAACGTTATACAACGCAGCAGGTAGTCAATTAAACTTAAAAATTATGTTCTTCGTTGCAATGGTTATGGTACCGATTGTTATTGGATATCAACTTTGGAGCTACAGTATCTTTAAAAATAAAATTCATAAAGACTCTGCTAAAGGGTATCACTAAAATGAAAAAAGACACTTCGTTTGAAGTGTCTTTTTTATGTATGATTTTTGATAAGATGTTATATTTCCAATCTAACAACTATAATACAGAAGAATCATTAACAGCTCACAGCTAGATTGTAGCACAGGGCCAGTTCATCATTTTATGCAATTTTACATATTTCTCTATAAAGTAAATTGTATTCCCTGATCACTCGCATCGCTATCCCCTACATCTGTCGTACTAATACCACTAAATGTTTGTACTTTTTTTCCTGTATTCGATGATCCTGATCCATTATAAGCCTTCGTTTTTTCAATTGGCTGCACGTTATATTTATCACCTACATTAATCGTCCCGTTACAATTCTCAATAATAACACCTTCCACAATTGACGGCATTTTGTCACCTACTTTCATTTCGTTACTTTTATTTTATGAAAGGTGCCTAAAAAAATAGCATGTTTCCATAAGAAAAAGCACTCAGACTGAGTGCTTTTTCTTATTTACCTTTTTTCTTTTTCTCACAAGCAATTCCATCGCCATCACGGTCTAAATGCTTACCATAATACGGGCTATCTCTTGTAATGTCATAATATCCCGCATCGTTTGCTTCTTTACAGTTCGCAAAACGTTTCGGATCTGGTTTCACTTCTGGTTTCGGTTGTGGCTGTGGTTGTTTTGCTCCTGGTCTTTCTTCAAATGGTAACGTTGCATTATATAAGAACTGAACGTATTGCTCACGACTTACATGCATTTTAGGTGCGAATTTACCATCACCAGTTCCAGCCGTAATATAATTTGATTTAATTGCAGTAATCGCAGGATTCGCCCATCCATTTCTATCTACATCCGGGAAATTATGATCCCCTCTAATTTGTAATTGGAATCCTCTTGTCAAAATTTGTGCCATTTCTTCACGAGTTAACGAATCTTTCGGTCTAAATTTTCCTGTGTTATCTCCAACGAATACACCCATCTCTGTTAAAGCAAGAATCTCTTTTTTAAACATAGTTGAACGATCCGTAATATCTTTATATGGATTGTTATACTGTTCTTTTACTGTCGGTTTTAAGTGACGGAACATAAGAGCTGCAACTTGCTCACGCGTTACATCATCACCAAATCCAAAAATCCCATTTCCGTATCCAGCAACAACGTTTTTATTTGCTAAATCCATAATTGCTTTATAAGACCAATGATTGTTTGGAACATCTTTAAAACCTGCGCTTGCCTGCGCTGTTCCAATTGAAGAAAATGCTGTAGTTACAACAAGTGCACCTGTTAAAATTAATTTTTTAAATCCCATACTTAAGTCTCCTTCTCTTTCTATAATAACCATTTAACAATATAACAAATTATTCAAATGTATTTTGTCACATTCTGTCGAACACAAAAAAGAATCCAGCAGGATTCTTTTTTGCTAAGCATGAATGGCAATTTTGGAGACAGTTGACTTCTTCAAAAATTTATTAGGGGTAATATTTTGAAAAAGAAAGCCTTTCATATGTAGGTTAACACCACTGGAATATATAGTAAATTGATAATATTTATACGGAAGATTGCTAATGTTTAGTATAGATAGTTTCCACTATGCAAACAGTAAAAACTGTCTATACTAAACAATAAAAAGGCGCCTTCAGAGAAGGCGCCTTTCATAAACAGACACTATAAAACAGAATTATTTATTGTTATACGATTGTTAGATACAAAAAGTAGAGGGAAATGTTTGTATTACATTCTGTTTTATAAAGTATGTCTACCACTTATATTTTAATCCTCTTCACTTGAAAATAAATCTAATATGCATAATTACATACAAAAAAGAAAAGACACTCCATAGAGTGCCTCTTCAACCATTTTACTTTTAATATATCGCTTTGAATATATTGTAACATACGTATCCATATATTTTATTGAGAAAATTCAAAATCCTTTTTCTTTCATTTTCAATTATAAAATCATGTAATATAAAAGGTATGTCAAATTCTTATACAAGTCGAGGTGTACTATATTTATGCTGTATTTCGGAATTATCCCTCTTATACTGTTTATTATTTTTCTTATCTCCTATTTAAAAGATCCACGAAAAATAATAAACGGCTTTTTATTTAATACCTTTATCTGTTTTTTCCTTCTTTTTTGTGTAATTATATCTGTGAATTCAAGTAGTGATATCTTACGCTATAGTATCATTTTACCTATTTTAGCACTTATCATTATGATTCCTTTTGGCATTATTGCCTTAATGTTTGGGTTATTTCTTAATGCTAGAATTTTAATGAAGCGAGAAGGACGACGTTTCACTAACTGTTTAACACTCCTTGCAGCTTTAGGGATTTTATTCTTTATGTTACTTCCTATTATAAGTCCAGCAAGTTTCTTCTCATCACATTTACAACCTATTTTTGCTGGAATTTCTTTTATAACCGTATATTTCTTTATACACTTATCTAACTTCTTAAGCGCTTATTTTCTATATCAATTCAACAGACCAAGGCGTAATCAAGATTTCATCATCGTTCTTGGTAGCGGCTTAATTAATGATAAAGTACCACCTTTACTTGCAAGTCGTATTCATAAAGCAATCGACTTTTACTGGAAACAAGCGGCTGTAAATACACCACCAACAATTATTTTCTCTGGTGGCCAAGGTCCAGATGAAGGCCTACCAGAAGCAGAAGCGATGCAAAAGTACGCTGTTGAAAAAGGGATCCCACTTGAACATACGGTGCAAGAAAATCGCTCTGTAAACACGTATCAAAATATGTCGTTCTCTAAAGAAATTATGGATTCTTTAAAGCCTGAAGGTAAGTATAAAAGTATTTTTACAACGAATAATTTCCACCTTTTCCGCGCTGGTATATATGCAAGACAAGCAGGACTTAATAGCCAAGGAATCGGATCAAAAACTGCATTTTATTACTGGCCTAATGCAATGATTCGTGAATATGTCGCAATTGTCGTGATGGGGCGTAAACGTCATATGAAAGTTTGCGGAGCTATTTTAGGATTCTCTTTATTCCTATCCGTGCTTAGTTTTATCATTTCTTAATAGTATCCCATCCTTTGAAAGGATGGGATTTCTTATACTCATTTCAAAAATATTTTAAAGATAATATGGTGATAATATTCCCTGCATACATCCATTAAAGGAGAATTTTTTCAAATTAAATGTTAAAATGGAATTTAGGTGTGAATGACGTAACAAATAAGAAACTAGTTTGAAACGAGGAAATTACATGGAGAAAATTATCAAAAACAAGCCCAATAAGCTAAAAATTGCTTCAAAAGCTTTGATGATTATTATTGGGGCATTTATCACAGCGTACGGATTAGAAGCGGTATTAATTCCAAATAACGTATCAGACGGTGGTGTGACTGGTTTAAGTATCGTTAGTTCAAGATTATTTGGATTACCATTAGGAGCTCTAATCGCAGTTATTAACATTCCTTTCGTTTGGTTAGGATATAAACAAATAGGTAAAAGCTTTGCAATTTATTCTATTATCGGAATTGCTTCATTAGCAATAGGTACCGTTGTTATGCACGGAATACCAGCTATTATTGAAGGCGATACATTATTAGTTACAGTTGTTGGTGGTATTATTATCGGTTTTGGTATGGGACTAGCATTACGTAACGGCGGGGCATTAGATGGAATCGATATGCTAGCTGTATTGCTTTCTCGTAAGTTACCATTTGGAACGAGTGACCTTATTTTATTCTTAAACATGTTCGTATTTATTTTCGTATCAACAGTATTCGGTCTTCAAGGAGCTATCCTTTCGGCAATTGCTTACTTTATTGCTTCGAAAGTGATTCATATCGTTGAAGTTGGTTTAAGTGGTTCGAAAGCATTTAAAATAATTACAAAAGAGCCTGAATTAATGGTAGAAACGATTCGCGACCGTTTAGGCCGAAGTGCAACATATAACGAAGTATACGGTGGTTATTCAAGAGAGAAATTCAAAGAAATTTCTTGTGTAATTAACCGTTTAGAAGAAAGTAAAATGAAAGAACTTATTAATGAAATCGATCCAAATGCCTTTATTACCGTTTATGACGTAGCAGAAGTAAAAGGCGGTAACTTTAAGAAACGTGATATTCATTAATCATTATGAAAAACGAGGGTGTGCCAACATTTTGGCACACCCTCTTCTTATTATCTGTCGTTAAGTCGATCTATTCCAATAATCACTTATATATTTTTACTCGCCCCATCTTCCCCCGCTTTTAATCCACGCTACATATTTTTGAAAGGCGGGCACTTCCTGTTGAAAGCGGAGCGGAACATATAGAAAGAGAGTACATGTACATAGTATCCATAGAATACCTACTACAAAGTGAAATTTCATCGTTGTACTAATGAACAAACTTAAGAATAATACGAGGAACATAATTACACTAAATCTTTTATACATAGTCATACTAATCCCTCCTTATACATTAATTGTACCAGCTACAAGGAATTAATTTCCACAATAAAAAGACCGAAAAGCAACTTCCACTTTTCGGTCTCTATAACTACCTTCTCTTCGTAATTTTTCCTGAACCACCGACCCTCGTTTTCGGAGGAGAAGTATTCCTTGGCGGCGTTTTAATAGATGATTTCGGCTTCACATCTGATCCGCTCGAGCCACCTGGTGTTTTCGTAATTTTCCCTTTGCTCCCAGTAGAAGGCGGAGGGGTACTACTTCCTTTTTTCGTAATACTTCCTGTATCTCCTACGGAAGGTTTCGAATCTACATTATCGCCTCTCTTAATGATAGATCCTTTCCCTTCCTTCGTAATTGGAGGAGGAGTTTTCTTTTCTTCTTTCGTAGGTGGTCTTTCTGGAATAACTGGTTTATGACTTTGTCTGTCATTATATCCGCGATAATCACCGTACGATGATTTACGTGAACCGAATATATCGTTTAATATACTACCCATAATATATCCTTGCAGGAAGGACGGTTGGTAATTTTGACGGACAAACTCTTTATTACTTATTTCAATTAACGTATCAGATGGTTTCTCTTTATCCTTTTGCAAGTTATAAATCTTATCAGAATAAACGAGGAACATTTGATTTTCGTCTTCTTTAGATGCTTGCTTCGGTTCTCTTTCATCAATGAGTTCCTTTGCGACTTCAGGAACTGACCGATTGGCGGCCCTATACACGTAAGATTCTTGTTTACCTTCTTTTGCGACAGATTCAAGCGGATAACGGTCTTGAATCGACTTTGTCTGCCCGCCTTGACAACCTGATAAGGCATATCCAGCAACAACAAGTAATATAACGATAGCAAGTATAGGGATCACGAACGATTTAATCATGGTAAACAATCGGTTTGACATGATTACGCCCCCTTACGTTGCTCTTATAATTTGTACATCAGCAGGAATAATTGCTTCTCCCTCATACATCATTGTGCGACCATTTTGCCATTCAATACGTAATAATTTTCGGTTATCTGATTGAAATTCCCATACATGCTGTTCCTCTGAAGCAGAGAATGGTGTTTTTCCCATCACAACAACACGTCCGTTATATTGCTCTTCCATATGGTACTCTGTATCATCCATTTCAATTGTCGTCGGAATTTCATCAATTGAATCTAGACGACCATCGATTGGTGTATATAATTTGTAATACGTATTTTCACGGTCTTCAATTTTCAAGTAACGAATATCTTTCCCGTCTTGCAGTGTTAAAACAATTTCTTTACGAGAATGCATACTTGTTTTCCCAGTTAATTCGTACATAACTAATGAAACTTCAATCATATCGCCAGGAGCTAACGTTAACAAACTCTTCTCCGGTTTCGGCGGCTCTGGGCTCTTCATTATATTTTTAATGCGTTTGAATAAACTCACGATCTATCCCTCCTTCTCTCTTTATAAACAAGCACCTAAAATAAGTGCACCAACGATATGTAACGATCCGGCCAACATCGCATGCGCAACACTGCCTTCTTTCGTACCTTCTTCTAAATCTAAACCAGCCATTTTCTTTAACACAAATTCGATAAACATTTCTACCACTAATAAAATAACGAAAGAAACTGCTGATGCAAGTAGTGCTTGCCATAAGTCGTTTGCTTTCGTAATCGATTGAGATAAAATGTACCCTTGCGCGAATAATTTCATGACGAACCGAGTTGTTACAGCTGTATTCCCATTTTTAATTTCTTTTAAATCATTGTATTTAGTAAAAATTGAATCAACCCACATAATTGCAAATAAAAGTACTGCACTCGCTCCAGTCCATACAAGCATGGCTAACACATTTGTCCATGTCATTGCAAAACCTCCTCTAAAAAAATAATAGAAAACCGACATGAATTCTCTTCAGACATGTCGGTTTCTTTGTCTATTCTATATTATTTCTCATACTGCTTCATAATACGAGCTAATTCATCATCAACAGCAGAATTTTTGTTTAAGCTTGCGAATTCATCATCTAATGATTTTTCTTTTTTGTACACTTCACCGCTTGCTTCTGCTTCAGCCTCTAATTGAAGAGCTTTCTCTTCCATACGGCTTAAACCAGCTTTCGCTGAGTTTGAATCAAATCCAGACATCGCCTGATTAATATTCTTTTGTGCTTTCGCCGCATTTACACGTGCTACAAGTGTCTCACGTTTATTTTTCAGCTCAGTTAATTGCTTACGCATTTCTTCTAGCTTCAGGCGAAGATTATCAGCAGCAGCTTTGTTTTGCTCATAGCTTGCTTTATACTCATTCATCTTTTGCTCTGCATTTTGTTTCTCTTCAAGAGCACGACGCGCAAGATCCAGGTTGCTTGCTTGAACAGCCATATGAGCTTGCTCTTCACGTTTTTTCACAAGTGCTTCTTGCTCTTCAAATAAGATTTTGAATTTCTTCTCAAGCGCAATTTGAGCCGCTACACTTTTCTCTGCTTCTTGTACATCCGCTTGCATATCACGTAAATATTGATCCGTCATCTTAACTGGATCTTCCGCTTTTTCAATTAATGAATACACATTTGACATTGTTAAATCTCGTAATCGTTTAAATACAGACATTTAAATTCCTCCTATGATATACCTCATATTTTAAATTCACTACTTGGAAAAATAAAAATCTTCCTTAACAGTAAAGAATAGTCATTTTTACAGCTATGTGTTTATTATAACAAAACAAAGATGTCCTTACATGTTATTTCCAAAATACATTCATTATAATATGACATTCTAGATACAATATTGTATTTCTAATATATT
>NZ_BOQB01000248.1 GCF_018332475.1 Bacillus sanguinis
TTTTATACGAATAAGTATTGATAGAGGATGATAATAGATTGAATAATTATAGTAAAACACCTGCCTGTATATATACGTATGCATTTCGCGAGGAGGAGCGTGCTTTATGTTACTTGGAAATGCGCTCGTTCTTTGGAATGGAGTCCCACGTTAATATTTTGAAAAGTGATGTCAAAATTGATCCAAGTAGAAGTGCGTTTATGAAAGAGCGCGTTGAGGTTATGTATGAAGGAGACGACTTAGAAAGTATTCTAAAACAAGTGGAACAAATTGATTTGGCCGGGGCATCATTTAAAGTTATCTTCGTTAAAATCAATGACCTCGTTGGAGAGAATAAAATTGAATATGGAGAAAGACGTCTCATTGAACGCGACCTCGGTATGCATATTGAAGGAGAAGCTGATGTTCGCAATCCAGAGCGTGTATTTGGGATTGTTCCTCTTGGAGGACGCTGGTACTTCGGACACTATGTAGAAAGTGAACCAGTTTGGTATCATCACATAAAAAAACCGCATAGTTATTCGACATCTCTTAGCACTCGTGTTGCGAGATCAGTTGCAAATATTGCTGTACCAAATCCAGATGGAGTACGAGCAATTGACCCGTGCTGCGGTATTGGAACAGTAGTAGTAGAAGCACTTTCTATGGGAATTAACATCGTCGGTAGAGATATAAATCCACTTGTGGTTCTTGGAACGAGAAAGAACATCGCACATTTCGGGTTTGAAGGAACAGTAACAAAAGGTCCAATAGAGGAAATTACTGAGAACTACGACGTTGCCATTATCGATATGCCGTATGACTTATTTACGCATGCAACACCAGAAGACCAGTTCTCCATTCTTTCAAGTGCGCGCCGCATCGCTAAAAAGGTAGTCGTTGTCACGATGGAAACAATGGACGACATGATCCATGAAGCAGGATTCGAAATTACAGATCGCTGTGTTACAAGAAAAGGATCATTTACTAGACAAATTCTCGTTTGTGAATAAGAAAGGAAGGTCACCCGTTTGGGTGACCTTTTTTGTTTTATGTTGATGTGTGATTGGTTGGTAGTTTAGATAGATGAATTAGCAGAACTTGTCGGTAAGTCGATATC
>NZ_BOQB01000249.1 GCF_018332475.1 Bacillus sanguinis
TATTTCAAGAAAGATTTGAAAAATTTTAACAAACTGAATAAAAAAGAAGTATCCACCTATTTTTAGGAAGATACTTCTTTTTTTTTAGAAATTTATATGTAATTCAACTGGGCAATGATCTGATCCCATCACTTCACTATTAATTTTCGCCTCTGTTATTTGTTCTTTCATTCTTTCGGAAACAACAAAATAATCTAGACGCCATCCAATATTTTTTGCTCTCGCTCCCATACGATACGACCACCACGAATATGCACCTTCCTGATCAGGATAAAGATAACGATATGTATCAATAAACCCTTCTTCTAAAATACGTGTATATTTCTCTCGTTCCTCGTCAGAGAATCCAGGGTTTTTACGATTACTTTTTGGATTTTTTAAATCGATTTCTTTATGAGCAACGTTTAAATCTCCGCAAAAAACAACGGGCTTTTTTTCATCTAATTGCTTAATATAAGCCCTGAAATCATCTTCCCATTTCATTCTGTAATCTAAACGCTCTAATCCTCGTTTTGAATTCGGTGTATATAGCGTGATCATGTAAAAATCTTCGAACTCTAAAGTAATAACTCGTCCTTCTTGATCATGCTCTTCAATGCCTAAACCGTATGTAACAGAAAGCGGTTCCCTCTTCGAGAAAATAGCCGTTCCTGAATATCCTTTCTTCACAGCATAATTCCAGTATGTATAATATCCCTCTAGGTTTAAATCAATTTGCCCATCTTGTAATTTAATTTCTTGTAAACAAAATATATCAGCATTGGATTCCTCAAGATATTCTAAAAATCCACCTTTGGCGATAACTGCTCGCAAACCATTTACATTCCATGAAATTAACTTCACTTATAGCCCTCCTCTTGATGTTTATTTCCAAATTTCATGCTATCACAAAATAGAAAAACAATCATATTTTCACCTTTGTAATCTTGCTCTTACATTTGTGAATACATACATACGCACTTTATTCAGGTTATACTAATTTCAGGGGTGATGTTCTTTGCACAATGAAGAAGTTATGTTAACAAACGAGCATTGGCAAGCAATTATTCATAATGATTCTTCCTATGATAGCAAATTCTTTTATGCTGTGAAATCAACCGGAATCTTTTGCCGACCGTCATGTAAATCAAGAATACCGAATAAAAACAATGTACGAATTTTTCATCATGCAGAGCAAGCATTAAGTGAAAGCTTTCGCCCGTGCAAACGTTGTAAGCCAAATGGGATCACTTTACCTAATGAAGAGTGGGTAGAACAAATTAAAGATTATATCGAAAAGCACTTCGATGAATTATTAACTCTCGATATACTTGCAGAAATGTGCCATGGTAGCCCCTTTCATTTACAACGTACTTTCAAAAAAATGACAGGAATAAGTCCAATAGAATATATACTACAGTTCAGGATTGTTAAAGCGGCAGAACACCTTTTACAAACAAATCAATCCATTAAAGAAATTAGTACTGCCGTCGGAATAGAAAACCCAGAGTATTTCGCAACCTTATTTAAAAAGAAAACCGGATTTACTCCTACTGAATTTCGAAAAAAGAACGAAATGAAAGGGGGATACAATAATGAATTCCTACAGAAATAAATTTATATATTGGACGCTACTTTCACATAAACATTTTCAGTTTCATATTGCTGCAACTGAAAATGGACTATGTTTCATTGGGTCTCAAGATGAAAACTTCGAAGAACTAAATATATGGGCTAGAAAAAAATTACCCCAACATATTTTGACCTGTAATCCCGATTATCTACAAACATATACGAAAGAAATTATCGAGTATTTAGAGATCCAGCGAGAAGCTTTTACATTCCCTATCGATGCTCACGGAACTGAATTTCAATTATCTGTTTGGAATACGGTACGTGAAATTCCTTATGGGAAGACATATTCTTATTCAGAAATTGCCGAAAGAATACAAAAACCTACTGCTGTACGTGCTGTTGCTACTGCTATTGCTGCCAACCCTCTTCTCATTACAATTCCTTGCCATCGTGTTATTGGAAAGAATGGTAAATTAACCGGATTTAGAGGTGGATTAGAAATGAAGAAAGAATTGCTTACATTAGAAAATTCGCAGGTAAACCGCATATGACAGCAGAACATACTAGCGCATTAACTTTAACAGTTCCAACAGAATTTAGTTTCCAAGAAAATTTACAATATCTATCACGTTCTAACAATGAATGTATGTTCCACATTGAAGATAACAAAATTTATAAAGTTATCTCTGTTCACGATGTAAAGCCTTTAGTCGAAATTAGTATGAATGCGGATGATACTATTCAAATACGTTTTTTAGGAGAAGCCTATATCTCTGCAAAACCGATACGAGATGCTGTAGCTAACTATGTAACTGAATGGTTTGATTTAACTACTGATTTAGCTCCCTTTTATACATTAGCTAAACATGATGTACTCCTTCAAAGACCAATTGAACAATATTATGGCCTTCGTACTTTAGGTATTCCAGACTTATTTGAGGCACTTTCCTGGGGAATTATCGGGCAACAAATTAACCTCACATATGCTTATACACTAAAAAGAAGATTAGTCGAGACATTTGGAAGTTATGTAGAGTGGAACGATAGAAAGCATTGGATATTCCCATCACCTGAAACAATTGCCAATTTACACGTAGAGGATCTCAAAAATTTAAAAATGACGACTAGAAAATGTGAATATTTAATCGGTATTGCAAAGCTTATTACTGAAGGAAAATTATCAAAAGAATCTTTACTGCAAATACAAGACGTGAAACAAGCTGAAAAAAGATTAACTGCTATACATGGTATAGGACCGTGGACGGCCAACTATGTTTTAATGCGTTGTTTACGATTTCCTTCTGCTTTTCCAATTGACGATGTTGGTTTGCATAATGCAATTAAATATTTAACAGGTTCTGAAAGTAAACCGACTAAACAGGAAATAAAAGATTTTGCGGTAAACTGGAAAAATTGGGAGTCTTATGCGACTTTTTACTTATGGCGAGTATTATACTAAAAAACCAAGTAGCACCTCTGCACTACTTGGTTCTTTTTTAAGCTTGCTCTTCAAATCGTCTTGCAATCTCTATAATAACTTGAACAGCTTTTTCCATAACATCTACCGAAACATACTCAAATTTACCGTGATAGTTTTCACCACCTGTAAAAATGTTCGGCGTTGGTAATCCCATATAAGATAATTGTGATCCATCTGTTCCACCGCGAATCGGATGAATGTTTGGTTCGATATTTAAACTTTTCATCGCTTCATATGCAATATCAACAATTTCTCTCACTGGTTCGATTTTTTCAAGCATGTTATAGTATTGATCATTCATTTCTAATACGACTGCATCTTGTCCATACTTCTCTTGCATTTGCTTCACAATATTTTCAGCGTTATTTTTACGTGCCTCAAAATTTTCACGATCAAAATCTCGAATAATATAATATGCTTTACTTTGCTCAACATCACCATTTAAAGAAAGTAAATGATAGAATCCTTCATAACCCTCTGTATATTCTGGCGCCTCTTCTACCGGTAAATAGCTATTAAACTCCATCGCAAGTTTAGTTGCGTTACGCATTTTATTTTTCGCTGTTCCAGGATGTGTATTCGTTCCGTTAAATGTTAACTTAGCACCTGCAGCGTTAAAGCTTTCATACTCTAAACCACCTAATGGACCTCCATCCATCGTATAAGCACATGATGCACCAAACGCTTCTACATCAAAATGCGCTGGTCCACGGCCAATTTCTTCATCCGGCGTAAATGCAACTCTAATTTTCCCATGCTTAATTTGCGGATTATGTATTAAATAATTCATTGCCACCATAATTTCTGTAAGACCTGCTTTATCATCTGCTCCAAGAAGTGTCGTACCATCCGTTGTAATAATCGTATGCCCTTTATATGAGGGTAACTCTGGGAACTGTTCTGGCGTTAACACAACATTTAGCTCTTCATGTAACGTAATCGCATTGCCATCAAAATTTTCATGAATTTGTGGTTTTACGTTTTTCCCTGTAAAATCTGTTGCCGTATCTAAATGTGCTAAAAAGCCGATTACAGGAACATCTTTGTCCGTATTAGCCGGCAGTGTTGCCATTACATAACCGTTATCATCCATCGTCACTTCTGTTAACCCAATTTCTTTTAGCTCTTCCACTAATAACTTACCAAATTCAATTTGTCCAGGTGTTGTTGGAACTGTATGACTGTCTTCACTTGACTGTGTATCAATTTTTACATATCTCGTAAATCTTTCAATAAGTTCTTGTTTCAAGTTCATTCACTCCCTTTTATGTTTCTCTCTCCATTATAATCCTTAAAACGAAATATTTTAACTTTTTTGACTGTGAATGCATATATTTCATTTGTATT
>NZ_BOQB01000250.1 GCF_018332475.1 Bacillus sanguinis
AATAGTATACATTATTTATATAATTGTGTTATACTCTTGTTGGGGATTACGAGAAATATTTCATTAAATGAAAAGGATGGTATATAAATATGAGTACTGTGAATGTCCAAATTGGTTTACACGAATTATTGAACGGAAGCAATGCACAGATTCAACTAAGTGTTCCGCAATTAGTGGAAAAAGTATTAATGCGAAATGAAGGGAAATTAACTTCTACTGGTGCCGTTTCTGCTTCAACAGGAAAATATACAGGACGTTCTCCTAAAGATAAATTTATTGTGAAAGAAGCATCGGTTGCTGACAAAATTGCTTGGGGAGCAGTAAATCAACCGATTTCTGAAGAACATTTTAATAAATTATATACTAAAGTTTTAGAATACTTAAAAGAAAAAGAAGAGTTATTCGTCTTCAATGGATTTGCAGGCGCTGACCGCAATTACCGCCTACCAATTCAAGTTATCAACGAATATGCATGGCACAATTTATTTGTACATCAATTATTCATTCGTCCAACTGAAGAAGAATTAACAACTCATGAATCAGAGTTCACAATTGTTTCTGCGCCGAATTTCAAAGCTGATCCAGCTGTTGACGGTACAAACTCTGAAGCATTTATTATGGTTTCATTCGAAAAACGTATCGTACTAATTGGTGGTACAGAATACGCTGGAGAAATGAAAAAATCAATCTTCTCTATTATGAACTTCTTATTGCCTGAACAAGATATTCTTTCTATGCATTGCTCTGCAAACGTAGGTGAAGAAGGCGACGTAGCACTATTCTTCGGTTTATCTGGAACAGGTAAAACAACATTATCTGCTGATCCAAACCGTAAATTAATCGGTGATGATGAGCATGGTTGGTCTGATAACGGTGTATTCAATATTGAAGGCGGTTGCTACGCAAAATGTGTAAACCTTTCTCACGAGAAAGAACCACAAATTTTCGATGCAATCAAATTTGGATCTGTTTTAGAAAACGTTATCATTAATAACCAAACGCGTATCGCAGACTACAACGATACTACTTTAACAGAAAATACTCGTGCTGCATACCCTATGCATGCGATCGACAATATCGTACTGCCAAGTGTTGCTGGACACCCAAATACAATCATTTTCTTAACTGCTGATGCATCTGGCGTATTGCCTCCAATCAGTAAATTATCAAAAGAACAAGCTATGTATCATTTCTTAAGTGGTTACACTAGTAAACTAGCAGGAACAGAGCGTGGTGTTACATCTCCACAAGCAACATTCTCAACTTGCTTCGGTTCACCATTCTTACCACTTGATGCATCTCGCTATGCTGAAATGCTTGGTGAAAAAATCGAAAAACACGATGCGAAAGTATTCTTAGTAAACACTGGCTGGACTGGTGGCGAATATGGCATTGGTAAACGTATGAACTTAGGTTATACTCGTGCAATGATTCAAGCTGCATTAAGCGGCGAACTTGCGAAAACTGAAACAGCTAAACATGACATCTTCGGTCTTGAAGTTCCACTTCACGTACCAGGTGTACCTGACGAAGTGTTAATGCCTGAACAAACTTGGGCTGATAAAGCTGCTTACAAAGCGAAAGCAATCGAACTTGCGAGCGAATTCAAAGAGAACTTCAAAAAGTTCGACAGCGTATCTGAAGACATTATTAACTTAGGCGGTCCAATCGCTTAAGTACAAACTTTCTGTTGGAATAACCCTTTTACTCATATGAATAAGTGTCGTGTAACCGTAAAGTTTCGCGTACTCACCGACAAAACCCAATGCGGCTTAACGGTTATACACACTTACATAAAAAAGAAGCTTACGTTTTTTACGTAAGCTTCTTTCTATATCTTATCTCTTCATCTATGACTCAGGTCATAAAATTACAGAAAATTCATTTTATAATCATTCACTTTTAGTTTTTTATGATACAATTTACATATACAGGAAAGGATGAGATCTATGAAAAACTTTTCTCGTACAGGAAAAATTTTATTCAGTTATGGAGCGATCCAAATGTTTTGGGGACTTGTAATGCTTAACGTTAAGTTATTTGAGCATACAAGTGAAACGATAAAATATATTATTCTAATTACCGGAATAGTTTTTTGTATTATATCCAACTTTTTTAAAGAACCTAAGAAATAAGTGATTTCATATTAACTTATTGGAAGCAGAAACCTGCATTTTATACAAAGTTACGCTTCCTGTTGTACTATCCATCACTGAATCACTTATCCCAGAGTAAACCCATTTCAACAGAGATAAATCACGGCTTCGAACATATAAATTATATCCCTACTCACTACATCTCTCTGGTTTTACATCGCATGGGGCTAAAAAAGGCTCTGACCGTTTTTATCCGTGGCTGGATCATCTATTCCATCTAAAAAGAAGCTTTTTATCTTTTTAGCTCTTCGTTAATTCTTTCTCATCTTTCATACTATAGTATCCTAAATTCACAACGATTAAGAAATAACCGCCCATAATCCCTACTGCAAATGCCCACATCACCATATGATGCTCAATTTCGTACATAATAATAGCACCTAAAATAGCAGCAGCAAAACGATTAAACATACCGAGCGTCGGTGCTTTCGTTTTCTTTACGATACTATCTCCAAGCTTCTCAATTCGTCTCCCTAAAAGCCAAACGCAATACATACTTACGATAAGTCCAATTCCTGCACCTAAAAAATGTGCTGAAAACGGTGTTACCATCCAGCCTAGCAAAAGAATACTTAGTATATAATACGATTGAATTTTAAACGACCTTAATGACATACTAATCATGCTGTTCTCCTCTTCAGTAATTTTTATCTATCCAACAAAAAATTTCTTTCAAGTCTATACTGCTTACATCCATTTCACTCAAATTAAAAACAACATAAACAGTACGTTTATGTTGTTTAAATGTTTTTAGAAAATAATATTATACAAGATTTCAAACATCATATTCTCATAATTTGTGACGTTTTTGCAAACATTTTTCGTCCATTTATGAAAAAAATGATATCAATCTATGAACATACGGATATGATGTAATAAGCACACAAATAAAGGGGGCGTCTAATGATTTATTTTTTAATGGCTCTCATTCATCTCATTATCCCTGCACTTATTGGACTTTCATTATATTGGTACACGAAAAATCATAGTATTTTCTACGCTGTCCTCGGTGTCCTTCTCCCAGGTATTATTCTTATCACACTCTTCCGTATTCCATTTTTAAACTTAATTCCACTTATTACTGCTATCTTATTTCTCATCTTCTTACCAAAAATAAAAAAATAGGAAAGCAGATCATAGGTGATCTGTTTTCCTATTTTGATATAGGTTCCCCCGCAATAGAATGTACTTTTACTTTCTCCGATTTCACAAACCATAGACCGAAGAAAATAATAATTCCACCGATTATTTGTTGAAACGATACATATTCATTTGCCCATATAGCTGCGAATAAAACTGCTACAAGTGGCGTTATATACATATATACCATCGTATGTGACGCCCCAATTTTTTGAACACCGACATACCACATCACTAAACCAAATACTGTTACAAAGAAAATCGAATATAGTAAAGCAAATAGTGTCATTCCGTGTGTAATGTGAAATGGCATGATAAATACATATGGTCCACTTAACAATAAAAGTGGAATCGCGCCAACTAATGCTGACCATGCGGTAACACGTAATGCTGAATATTTTTTAATTAATGGACCTGCTAAAACAGGATAAAGCCCCCAGCATATTGATGCAATTAGTCCCATTCCATTTCCATAAAAAGAACTAGCAAGTGAATGCCCTGCTACTAAAACTAATGCTGCACCACCAAAGGCAATGATAGAACCGATGAGCTTTCGAGAAGAAAACTTTTCTTGTTTCAAGAAAATCGCAAATAAAGTTGTAAAAATAGGTGAAATAGAAATGAGTAAAGAGGCATTTGTAGCGGACGTATATTTGACAGTTTCCATAAATAATGTTTGATACAGTACAATACCTACAACACTAACGATGATTAATCTAGGTATATCCTTTCGTTCCATATAAACCGACTTTTCAATGAAAAATGTAAGGAATAACATAAGCGGTGCCGCCGATATCATCCGAAGTGCAGTAAACTCAATTGCTGTAAATTCTAAAAGTCCATATTTCGCAATCGTAAAATTAATCCCCCAAATAATAACGACACTTAAAATTAATAACTCAATCCCCCATCTTCTCATGCGTATCCCCTCCGCAAATAAGATTATACAGAAAATTCAATCATATGTACATTTCATTATGTGAAAAAATCTTTGTATTGTATGCAACGTTTTGGTACAGGAAATTATATCGGCGATTTTTTTAATATAGCGACTTATACAATAAAAAAGGTGGTTCCAAAATACATTTTGGAACCACCTTTCCTTTACTACACTCGAACGTGTAACTTCATATTTGGATTATAAAATTGGCTTGGGCTCTTCAGCTGAAAAGTTCCTCCACCTTCATGCCAATCAACTGTTAACTTATCATCCATAAATACAAGCTTTGTGCGATCTGCGATAAAGCTAAACTGGCTTGATTCAATATCCACATCGCGCTCATCTTTTTCTGCTACAGCTACTAAATCGATAATTCCGCTCATTACACAACCGCAACCTTCGTTATCGTAAAATAACTTTATATATTTCGCTTCATTTGGAATCGTATCCATAATCTTTTTATATGCTGCTTCTGTTACAGTAACGTACATACGTTAATCTTCATCCTCTCTTCTCGCATCCTTCCTATATTGTACCACCATTTTTCTCTAAATATATATACAGAAAATTAGGACTAACATACAATATATGTAATAAAGGAGGTTGTATCACTATGTTAAAATTACTGCGATACCCCATCTTCTTAGGCCTACTCGGTAGCTTTTTTCTTTCTAGCGGAATGGTATTACAACATATACTTCCCTATTCTCCTTCTATTGGTTGGATTTTAGGATTTATTTGTTTCCTAACTGCTTCCTATTTTGCTATGAAAAACAACTAATAGCACAATCACCCAATCATTTATTCCCAATCAAAAAATACGGAAAAGACAGTAGCCTATCAACAATGATTACAGCAAGCATAAATACTCACTCATTATGGATTACGTAAAAGAAACAAATATGTCACTCATCGGTGTGTCACACTCTACCTCTGAATATTTAGTAAAAGAGACATTGATGTATAAGTGGTTTAAAGAGAATTTTGAAGTGGATGTTACTTTGGTTCCACAGGAAAAATGGTGGTTATAAATTTTTAAAGAGATAGCTAATTTAGCTATCTCTTTTTACTAGACTTAAAATTTCATGAGGCGTTTGAAAAATATAATCAGCCTCTTCGAATCCATTTCTTGTCTTCGCTCCCCACAAGGCTAAACCAAATTTTGCTCCCGCTTGTTTTGCGCATTGTAAGTCATATACTGAGTCACCTATGTATATCGCTTCTTGTGCATCTATATTTAATCTTTTTAAACATGTCACAAGTGGCTCAGGATTTGGTTTATGTTTCATTGTATCTTCCACACAAATAGAGTGTTCAAAATATGAATGTAATCCAAATGGCTGGAAATCATCGATAAACTCTTGGCGTGTTTTTGAAGTCACAATACCTGTTCGAATCTTATATGAAGAGACTATTTCAATCACTTCCGCAATTCCTTTAAATACTGTAATTTCATTCTTAAAATCTGCCATATTACGTATCCATTTCTCATGAACTGCTTTCATATTTTCCACACCGATTTCTTGTAACGCAGCCATACCTGGAATACCTAATGCAAAATGTAGATTTTCTAATGAATAATTTATCCCTTCATCTCGCAACGTTCTCTGTAATGAATATAAAACTGCTTTTTCCGTATCTAACATTGTTCCGTCAATATCAAATATAATTCCCTTCATTTTTACGTCCCCCTTTACTTCACTCCAACGATTAGCTCAATTCCATGTTCTTTCACTACTCTTTCTAAATTGCCAGGAACAACATCATTCGTAATAATTGTATCTATCGATTCTAATGACAGCGCCTTAAAGTTTTGACGTTGATTCATTTTTGTCTCATCGGCAAGTAAAAACACTCCATTCGTTTGTTTAACAATTTGACGCTTAAAATGAATATCTTCCTCATACGCATAATAGACACCGTCTTCTGTAAGACCGGGTGATCCAATAAAAACTTTATCAAAATGATAATCTTTTAGTTTCTCCATTGCAGAAAAACCTGTCATATAACGTGAGTGTTTATTTAATTCTCCACCCAAAATATGAATATTTACATTCTCCATATCCAGTAAATGATTTACCGTATCAATTGAATTTGTAACAACCGTTATGTTATTTGCTGTCAAAAATGAAGCCATACAATTAACAGTTGTTGAAACATCAAGATAAATAACTTCATTATCTCCTACAAAAGAAGCAGCTTGCTTTCCAATAGATATCTTATATTCAATTTCTTTTTCCTCACGATTTACATAATCCGATATTTTACGGTGGAAAGATGATAAAGCTACACCACCATGAGTTCTTACTATTGTTGTTTCATTTGTTAACTTTACAATATCTCTTCTTGCTGTATCTCTGGAAACTTGAAATAGCTCACACATCATTTTCAAACTCATCGTCCTATGTTCATTTAAATACTCCATTATTTTTATTAGACGTTCCTCTTGATTCATAATCTCACCCATTTCCATTTACCTTTAAGTATTTTTAAGTTATTTTAAGTATATAATAACACAAACACTTAAACAAACCTTAAAATAACTTAAAACAGGAGTGAAAAAATGTTACGTACAATTATTTTTGATTTTGATG
>NZ_BOQB01000251.1 GCF_018332475.1 Bacillus sanguinis
GGATTATATTTTAAATTTACTAAATTATCAATAAATTCTGTTACTTTTTACGAAAGTTTATATTCTACTCCTATTTAAAGCCATAAAAAAAGATCGAATAGATAGCTATTCATCTATTCGATCTTTCATCTGTTTTAATATTTTCTTTTCGAGTCTTGAAACTTGTACTTGCGAAATACCTATTCGCTCCGCTACTTCCGATTGCGTTTGGTCTTTATAGTAGCGCAAATACACAATTAAACGTTCTCGCTCATCTAGTTCTCTAATTGCTTCTTTTAAAGCAATTTTATCAAACCATTTCGTTTCAGATTGATCGGCAATTTGATCTAAAATAGTGATCGGATCCCCGTCGTTTTCATACACCGTTTCATGTATGGATGAAGGAGCACGACTTGCTTCTTGCGCCAGAACGACTTCCTCTGGCGTTAGTTCTAACGCTTCAGCTACTTCATTAATCGTTGGAGCCCTTCCAAACTCTTTCGAAAGCTCGTCTCTCATCTTCCGAATTTTATTTCCTGTTTCTTTTAAAGATCTACTTACTTTTACTGATCCATCATCACGTAAAAATCGCTGTATTTCCCCAATAATCATTGGAACCGCATATGTTGAAAATTTCACGTCGAAAGATAAATCAAATTTATCTACCGATTTTAAGAGCCCAATACATCCAATTTGAAATAAATCGTCTGGTTCGTATCCTCGATTAAGAAAACGCTGCACAACCGACCATACGAGACGCATATTGCTTTGAACGATTGTATCTCTCGCTTGTTGATCTCCATCTTGACTTTGTTGAATTAACGCTTTTAGCTCGTGGTCCTTTAACTGAGGTTTCTTCTTCTCATTTTTGACCTCTATGTCCATAGGCTATTCTCCTTAATTGCATAGAGCGTTACTATTTGATAAGTATTTTGTCAAATGGATTGTTGTCCCGAAAGATTCGTTTGAAATAACTTCTACTTCATCCATAAAATTTTCCATGATAGTAAATCCCATTCCGGAACGCTCTAATTCAGGTTTAGTTGTAAAAAGGGGTTGTCTTGCTTCATCTAAATCAAAAATGCCAATCCCTTCATCTCGAATCGTGAGTTTCACCATTGCTTCTTCCAAAATTACAGAAATATAAACAACACCTTCTGCATTTCCTTCGTACCCATGAATAATTGCATTTGTAACTGCTTCTGACACAACTGTTTTAATCTCTGTAAGTTCTTCCATCGTTGGGTCTAGTTGCGCAATGAAAGCAGCTACTGTAACGCGAGCGAACGATTCATTTTGACTTAATGCTGAAAATTGAAGGTTCATTTCATTTCTCATTTATGCCACCCCCAACGTCGCGAGCGCATGCGCTTCACTTTCTTCTAAACGAACAATTTTAAATAAGCCCGACATTTCAAATAAACGTTTAACAGGCGGTGAAATTGCACAAACAACCATTTCTCCACCTAATCCCTTTACATGCTTATATCGGCCTAATATAACACCTAAACCAGAACTATCCATAAACGATAAGTTCTCTAGGCTCAAAACAATATGATGAACACCATGTGTCTCAATCATATCTGTTACTTTCGTTCGCAACTCTTCAGCAGTATGATGATCTAATTCACCCGCTAGTCTCACACATAGGACGTCACGTTTTACTTCTAATTGCATGGAAAGACTCACACGATTTCCTCCTTATGCTCAAACTTTACTCATTTACATACATAAAGATTTTCGTGATTCAACATAAGAATCCTTCCTACTGACAAAAGAAGAACTATTTCGCCATAAAGTGAAACCATTCAGCAATTATTTACTTTCATACGAATAGAAAAGCGGCAAAATGTTTGCCGCTATTTTGATGTTGAAAACATCCCAAAACTTCTTTTAAATAACTCCCACCAGCTCGCCGCAGCTACATCTTCTTTTGCTACGATTGTTTGTTTTAATAAAACTTCTTTATCTTTTTTAATAACAAGTGTACCAAGCGCATCACCTTTTTTAATCGGCGCTTTCACTTTCTTTTCAGCGATTACTTCTTGTTTTACTTTGTCCATATTTTCGCCCTTCTTCATTAGAAGAGACACATTATCTGACGCAACTAAATCTACTTTTTCCTTTTTACCTTTTCCTACTTGTACAGTCTTAATTTTTTCACCGCGCGTATACATTTTCTTTGTCATATATTGACCAAACGCATAATCAAGAAGCTTCGTCACTTGATTGTTCCGTTCTTTTGATGTAGGTGCTCCCATAACAACTGAAATAACACGCATGCCATTTTTTTGAGCTGATGCAGTTAAACAATATTTCGCTTCCGTCGTAAAACCCGTTTTCACTCCATCTACTCCAGGATAAAAACGTACTAATTTATTCGTATTAACGAGCCAAAACTTCTTATCCGTATCTTCACGTAAATAGTCCTCATATTTACCTGTATATTTACGAATAAGAGGGTACTTCATCAATTCTCTTGCCATAATTGCCATATCATTTGCTGTGGAATAATGATCTTTGGCTGGGAGACCTGTCGGATTTTGAAAATGAGTATTTTTCAGTCCTAAATCTTTCGCTTTTTTGTTCATCATATTTACAAAACCTTCTTCTGAACCAGCGATATGCTCCGCTACTGCAACAGACGCATCATTTCCAGATGCAATGGCAATACCCTTTAGCATTTCATTTACAGTCATCTCTTCCCCAGGCTCTAAAAAGATTTGTGATCCACCCATTGAAGCTGCATGCTCACTCGCTCTAACTTTATCGGTCAGTTTTAATTTTCCTTTTTCAACTTGTTCCATAATTAATAGCATTGTCATAATCTTCGTCATACTAGCAGGCGGTAATTTCTCATTTGGATTTTTATCAAACAAAACTTTACCTGTATCTTGTTCAATTACAATTGCTGACGACGCTTGTTCCGCTAACTTCGGCGTTGTTTCTTCTGTTTTATCCTGCTTCGTTTTCTCAGATTGTGCGAAACTAACTGAAGTACCAGAAAGCAATAACATGAAACAAACAAGTATTCCAAAAACTCGCTTCATGACCAACCCTCCATTCTATATCAGACCTATTTTTTCCAATCTTTTATTTTTTAATACCATATTTTTCTAATATTTTCAGTTGACAAATATATTCATCACCTATATTGTATTAAGTGTATTACACACCGTAGTACACCTAATACAAGTCAGAAAGGAGACATTGCTCTTGCATATTCAACTTGATCCAAGAAGCAACACTCCGATATGGGAACAAATTGTTCAAAATATAAAAGAACTCGTATTAAAGAACATGTTAGCTCCAAGTGACAAACTACCTTCTGTACGCGAACTCGCTTCTTTACTCGTTATAAATCCAAATACAGTGAGTAAAGCGTACCAAGAGTTAGAGCGACAAGGGATTATTGAAACATTACGAGGAAAAGGAACATTTGTATCCCAATCGATTACCCCAACATTAGACGAAAGGAAAATCGCTATGGTTGAAAAGCAATTTCATCAATTACTATTAGAAGCCTCTTATCTTGGTGTTACGAAAGATAAAATTCATGATTGGATAGATTCATATTATAAAGAGATTGGAGGAAATACGGATGCTGAAAGTGACAAGCCTAAAGAAAACAATTGATAATCAAACAATTTTAGATGATGTTTCTTTCACATTGCAAAGAGGAAGTATCATCGGATTACTCGGAAGAAACGGTGCGGGGAAAACAACTTTATTACGAACGATGGTCGGTATTTTAGACCCTGATGAAGGATCTGTTACATATGGGGATACCGACATTCATAAGAATCCTGAAACGAAACAAAAAATCGTATATGTTCCGGATTCTACTAACATATTGAACGGATATACAGTAAAAGAAATTGTAAAGTTTTATAAAACCGTTTATACCGCGTTTGATGAAGCATATTTCTATGAACTGTTAGAACGTTTTAACTTACCAAACAAACGAATTCGTAGTTATTCAAAAGGAATGAAAGCACTGCTTGCCATCATTTTAGCCGTTTCTACAAAAGCAGAATATATCATTTTAGATGAACCGACAAACGGACTTGACCCTATCGTGAAAAGGCAGATTTTACAGTTTCTCGTTGGAGAAGTTGCTGAAAAAGAGATTACGATTTTCGTCTCAACTCATCATTTAGATGAAGTAGAACAAATTGCAGATACAATCATTATATTAAAAGGCCATACTGTATCTTCTATTACATCACTAGACGATGCAAAATCACGATTTGCAAAAATACAAGTAGCTTACGAACGTTCACTACCTCAAAAACTAGAAAACTTAAGCAATATTAAAATATTAAATCAAACAGGAAAAGTATATACAATCTTAATCGAAGGAAATGTGGCTACAACATTGGAGAAGTTTTATAAAGAACAACCTATACTCATTGAAGAATTAACAATGTCACTTGAAGATGTCTTCGTTACGACACTGGAGGAGGATGGGTATGTTTCATAAGGCGTTGTGGATGTGGAATTGGAAGCACGGGAAATATGCTGTACTACTATTCTTCTTTAGTTCGCTTTACTTGTTATCTTTTGGCTACTATAAAAGTGCTCAGCAACAACTTGATACGTATTACGAATTACAAGAAAAGGGAAAACACTATTATTATTTTTATACCTTTTCTTCAGGAGAAGGTAATAGTTTTTGGTTAACTGTTCTTATCATCGCTTTAGCCTGCTTATTGATAGGTTGGGGACGTAGTAACCAATCTAATACACTACTTATGACGATGCCGTTTAAAAGAAAAGATGTTTTCTTATCTAAATGGGCTTTCGGTTCCTTTTGTATTGTGAGCTCATTACTTGTAAATTGGATTCTTATGTATGTTATTTATAGAACAACTATTCATTTTGATTATCAATCATTTAGTCCGTTTCATCGATACTTTCTTTATGCAATTGTTTCTTATATCGCAGTCTATACAGCTGCACTATGCATCGGTACTTTTACTGGCAGTGTTGTTTCACAGATTGTTTTTTGTATTCCGTGGTTACTAGCAGGGGTTACATTTATTACATTACTATACACTTTTACAACAAACCATTTGTACGCTGCAGATATTAAAAATGAAAACTTATATCGACAACTTTATGAAATCAATCAAAAAACAAATACAGTTGCACCAATTAATCACTTTTCTATCAATTATTACTATGATCCGGAATCCCGTAAGATCGAGAACACTCCAACTGCTTTAAGAGATCCAGCATCTCATATATATTATTCAGCCAAATCAATGTTAGTCCCTATTTTCTATACGATATTTTATTTACTACTTGGGATATATTTATATACACGATCGCCAAATGAAAACGGTCAGAAGATATTTATTTTCCAAAAGCATTTACGAATATGGATATGGGGGACAACCATTTACTTTGCATTACTAGGCGGCTATAAAATAAACCATTTTAATTTCTTACCTAGCTACTATATAGGTTTGTTTCTAACCGGAATCATTACTTATGTTATATTATCACGCCTAACAAATTATAAAGTTTTTTAAAGGAGAGATCCTATGTTTCAAAAAGCACTGTGGCTAAGAACATATCAACAAAGTAAATATGTTGTATGGTTATTTTGGCTCGTCAGCTTCTATACTTTGTCCTATAACTACTATATGACTTCTATTCAAGAGCAACAATTTCTAAATGACAATAAAAAGTGGAACTATGTATATCATTACCACTTTGATTTAACACTTCTAGATTCTGTCATGCTGTTAGGTAGCGTACTGATCATTCTAGCTTGTACGTTAATTGGATGGGAAAGACAAAATAACTCTAGCGACTTGTTATGGTCTATGCCATTTAAACGTTCACACCTCTATATAACAAAGTGGTTGTTTGGAATCTGTAATATTGCCGCTGTTGTCATTTTAAACTGGGGGCTATTTGCTATTATGAAAAAGGTAACTTTTCATAATAAATATCAAGTATTTTCCCCTTTTCATAGTTATTTTATATACATGTTAATTGTATTAATTGCTATTTATACACTTACCTTATGTATAGGTACAATCACAGGGAATATTATATCGCAAGGATTTCTCACTACAGCTATATTAATCTTCCCAGCTTTACTTCCATCACTTATCTCAGGAGTCATTGCTGTTCACTCAAACACTGAATTTCATGAGGACAATGGCCTTATACATGATATGATGGAAAGCATACGTATTTCTAGTCCAGCAGAAGATTTTACTATTAACTTTAATTATGATCCACAAAGCGCTTATACTGATCAAAATGGAGTGCGTCATAACGAACCAAACTTTACAAAGATTCCACCGGCAAAAATATTGATTGGACCTATAACACATATCATTATTTTATTACCACTCGGTATATATTTATATGCCCGTTCAGTCAATGAGCGAAATGGTAACTACTTATTATATCCGAAACTACAAAAAGTAGTTTTAGCTTGTGCGATTTTCTTTGGTGGAATCGTTGGAGGTTTAATGCTGAGTCGCGCGCAGTCATTGTCCAGCTTTTACATCGGATTTTTAGTGACTAGTTTCATTACGTATTTCTTCCTACCAAAAATATTAAAATGGAAAGTCTCTTGGAATTTTAAATAAAATAACCTCCTCTTATTGAGGAGGTTATTTCACATTCTCTCTTCTTTTCCCATATTCTTTTTCTTGCTTCGTTCCAAATCCGTCACCATTTGCTACGATTTGATCTGTTGGAGCAACTATGCTTTCAGCAATTCTCCATTCTCCCCCTTGTTGAATAAACACTTGCATAAAATAATTCATTCCATTTAGCTGATATGGATTTTCCTTTTTCACTTCATAACGGGCTGCAACATAATACACTTGCACATTCTCAGCCTCAAACTTAGAAATATATTGTGATAATCTTGGTATGTACTGTGATGCTTTCTGAAGTGGAAGCTGTTTTACTTTTACAAGAGAAGACTTTGTTACATTACTGATCGTATCTTCATGCCGAATGTTATCACTATGATGAAATAAAATAGCATTCTGCATGGAACGAATCCATAGTTTTGAATATAAAACAGGTTGCTTATTTGAAATATGTTGTAATTCTTTTTGAACGACTTGAAGGGGTGTAGCGGCATCTACGAATTGATGAAAGCAGAAAAAACTTCCAATCATAATGAAAAGCGTACAAATACGTTTCATAATTTTTCACTCCGATTCTTTTTAATTAAAGTATTGGAGTTTCAAAATGTTTTTATTCAAAAGAAAAAGGATAGAAAAGCTTTCGCTTCCTATCCTCATTTATTATAATACGCGGCCAAATAGCTCTAACACCATTTCTATTTCTTGGTCGCTCCAACCTTTAAATCTCTCTTTATAATATTCTTTACGCACAGCTTCAAGTTTTTCAGTTACTTCTCTTCCGTGTTCTGTAATTTCTAAGTACACGATACGACGGTCTGAATTTGAACGCTTTCTTTCTACAAACCCTTTTCGTACGAGACGATCAGTAACAGCTGTAATATGACTGGAGGTTACGTTTACTTCACTCGCAATTTGCGAAGCCATCTGTGGACTGTTTAAAAATAAAGCGCGTAATACAGAAAATTCATTATATGGCATATGTTCTGCAAAACGTGTATTAATATCATTTTGTAATAAACGTATCATCTTTCGGAATGATCCGGATAACTCTAAAATCAGTGTTTCTCTTTTTTCGTTCACTAGCCTCGTCCCTTTTTTATCATATTTACACATATTATAATCTATAAATACCTATGTTGTATATGCTTTCTTCCCTCAACATTCTCATTTATGTAACTTTTTTCATATAAATTTCTTTTTTGTTCACACATATACATATAAAAAGGATGGTGATGGAAAATGCAGGGTGGAATAAATCCTTATTTACACAACGTACGCACAGCTAATACTGGTAAAGAAGCGACTATTACTGTACAAGGTGAAGGCGTTGTAAAAGCAAAACCAAATATTGTTATATTAACGATTGGTATTCGTACAGATCATAAAAATGTAAAGCAGGCACAAGAAGAGAATGCAGTGCAATCAAAACAATTATTAGATGCACTAAAACAACTAGGTATTGCCGACAAAAATATAGAAACCATTTCATATACGATTACGCCCCAGTACGAATATGTAAATGATAAAGCATTACTACAAGGATACCGCGTGGAACATTTGTATGAAATTACCGTTTTAAATGTACAAAAAGCAGGGGAAGTATATGATATAGCCGTTTCAAATGGGGCAAACGTAGCAAAAGGTTTACGTTTTCGAATATCTCACCCAAATAAATATTATGAGCAAGCTCTCATTCAAGCTCTGCAACAAGCGGTAGAAAAAGCTCGTGCTATTGCGAGTACATACAATTTAAACATTAATCCTGTTCCACTCTCATTCGTTGAAGAATCTGCCCAATTACCACGGGAAGTGACGTCTTTTGCTACTTTACATGCGCAAGCAGCTCCGCCCATTCAATCGGGAGAATTAGAAATCATTTCAACAATACGAGCGATTTTTACGTATTTATAAATAATTTCATTTATAAGTAAACGTTATCATTTTCCTTGTTGTAAAAACATGATGTTCTGATATAATAAAGGACGGTGAGCTCTTATGAAAGAGATATCACGGGTGGGAGAGGGATATGAAAAAGAAGGTTTAACATGAAAGGAATACTTGAAAGAACATTTAAATTAGGTTTACACGAAACATCACCAAAACAAGAAGTTTTAGCTGGAGTTACGTCATTTTTCACGATCGTATATATTATGATTGTAAATGCATCCATTTTATCCGATGCTGGCATTCCTCTTGAGGCTGGAATTTTAGCAACTGTTTTCAGTTCATTTGTCGGATGTCTGCTCATGGCATTTTGGGCAAATGCACCTGCTATTCTTGTCCCTGGTATGGGTGTAAATGCATTCTTCACGTACACTGCTGTGCATACGCTCGGATTATCTTGGCAGGAAGCATTAGCAGCTGTCTTCATCTCTGGTATTATTTTTGCAATTGCTGCGTTTACACCAATCGCTCGCGTGCTTTCAGTATCAATTCCAAAGTCATTAAAGGAAGCTATTACTGTCGGTATCGGATTATTTTTAGCGTTTATCGGATTGCAAAAAGGTGGTTTAGTCGTTTCGAATCCAAATACTGCTGTTGCAATGGGGAAATTAAGTAACCCTGTCGTTCTTGCGACCGTGCTTACTCTTATTGTTGCACTTGTATTGTTTATTCGTAACGTACGTGGAAACTTTTTATGGACGATTGCAATAGGAACAGGTATTGCATGGCTATTTGGTCTTGTTGATACAAGTCAAATCGGAAATAGTTCATTCTCATTCGCTAATTACGGCGATGTGTTTGGTGCTATGTCATTTGGCAAACTTTCTTCCTTACCGTTTTGGATTGCAACATTCTCCTTAAGCATGGTGCTTATTTTTGAGAACATGGGACTTCTGCACGGTTTATTAGAAGATGACCGTAAATTCCCACGTGCTTACCAAGCCAATGCAATTTCAGCAATGACATGTGGTCTATTTGGCACAAGCCCTACCGTATCAACAGTAGAGAGTGCCGCAGGTATTACTGCAGGCGGAAAGACAGGTCTGACGTCTATCGTTACAGGGTTGTTATTCTTCGCATCACTGTTTGCACTTCCGTTTGTCAAACTAATTCCTGATAGTGCCATTGCACCAATCTTAATTATTATTGGCGGCCTGATGATTACAAGCATTCAGCAAATTCCTCTGAACGACTTTTCAGAAGGATTTCCAGCGTTCTTAATTATCGTCATGATCCCGCTCACATATAGTATCGCTGATGGCATTGCGTTCGGATTTATCGCTTATCCTATCTTAAAAATTGCTCTTGGAAAGCGTAAAGAAGTCGCACCATCTATGTATATCGTTACATGCTTATTCTTAGCCATGTTCGTATTACATGCTATTGGTTAAGTAAAAACACCGAGGAATTTTCCTCGGTGTTTTTTTACTTAAACCATCCTTTTTTATAAAACCAAACCATCATGCCACCGCCAATTAAAGCCATGATAAGTAAACAAATAAAATAACTATATTGTCCGCCAAGCTCTGGCATATGCTCAAAGTTCATTCCGTATACTCCCGCAATAAATGTTAATGGCATGAAAATAGTAGAGAAAACCGTTAATGTTTTCATAATATTATTCATATGGTGCGAGTTTAATGAAAAATAACTATCCCGAATATCTGCCGTTAACTCTCGGCTCGCTTCAATCATTTCAGTCAGCTTCAGCAAATGATCATGTATATCTTTAAAGTAAATTTCATGATCACTTATACCGTAAAAACGAGTCGAATTTAAAATACGATACAATAAATCACGCATCGGAATGATTGTGCGCCTTAGCTTCGATAAATCTGCACGTATATCAAATACTTCTTCTAGCACACTCCCTGCTGTCTCACCTGTTAAATTATCATCAATTGCATTTAAATGATCCTCAATGTAATATACAGGCGCAAAATAGTCATCCACAATTTGATCAATAATAGTATGCGCTACATGCAAAGGACTATTTTTAATACGCTTCTTTTCTCCAAGTGTTTTCCATACTCTTTCGATTGCATTGTTATGAGAAAAGTGGAAAGAAACAATATAACGATCACTAATAAATAAATCAATCTCATGCGGTTCTAATCCATCCTCACCAAATGCATGAAGAACTAAAAAGTTATATCCATCATAAAAATCAACTTTTGGCCTCTGTACATATTCTATACAGTCTTCAATTGCAAGAGGATGGAACTTAAAATGATCTTGCAAAATGTATGTATACTCTTCTTTCGTTGGCTTATATAAATCTAGCCAATACCATACAATATGGTCTTTCTTTGTTTCCTCTAACGAAACATCATATAATACTTCATCTGCTTTTGTTATTGCACAAATTCTAATCATAATTTCACCCACTATTATTATAAACAAAAAATAGCAAAAAAAGCCAAGGAGAAATACTCCCTGGCCCTTCTTTATTATTCAGTAACGATGCCGTGCACTAATGTTGGTGCATCTACATGCTCTTTAGAGATTTTCATGTTCTCATAAATTTTTACTTTTACATCTTCTACATTTTCACGGTTTGCGTAAATTGTAACAAGGGATTCACCTTTTTTCACGCTGTCCCCTACTTTTTTGCGAAGCATTAAGCCAACTGCTAAATCAATTTCAGATTCCTTCGTCGCACGTCCTGCTCCTAAAAGCATTGCTGCTGTTCCAATTTCATCTGCAACGATTTCTGATACATAACCGTCTTCCTTCGCTTCCACTTCAATTTTAAATTGTGCTTGTGGTAATTTAGAAGGATCATCAACAACAGATGCATCGCCACCTTGCGCTGATAAGAATGTTTTAAATGATTCTAGCGCTTTACCGTTGTTCATTACTTCAATTAATTTCTCGCGTGCATCTTCTAAAGATGAAGCTTGTCCAGCAAGGTATACCATTTGACTTCCAAGTGTTAAACATAACTCTTCTAAATCTTTCGGTCCTTTACCTTGTAATGTATCAATTGCTTCTTGTACTTCAAGTGCGTTACCAATCGCCTCACCAAGTGGTTGACTCATATCAGAAATAACAGCCATCGTATTACGACCAACGTTATTACCAATGCGTACCATTGCTTCTGCTAAACGTTTTGCATCTTCATCTGTTTTCATAAATGCACCTGCTCCAGTTTTTACATCAAGAACAATTGCATCTGCACCAGCAGCAATTTTTTTACTCATAATCGAGCTTGCAATAAGCGGAATCGAGTTTACTGTTGCCGTTACATCACGAAGTGCATATAACTTTTTATCCGCAGGTGTTAAGTTTCCACTCTGACCAATAACTGCGATTTTATTTTCATTTACAAGACGCATGAATTCATCATTTTCGATTTCAACATGGAACCCTGGAACTGCTTCTAATTTATCAATTGTACCGCCAGTATGTCCTAGACCACGTCCAGACATTTTTGCAACCGGTACACCTAAAGCGGCTACTAATGGACCTAATACAAGTGTTGTTGTATCACCAACGCCACCTGTTGAGTGCTTATCTACTTTTACTCCTTCAATAGCTGATAAGTCGATTGTATCACCGCTATTTACCATTGCCATCGTTAAATCAGCACGTTCTTGATCGTTCATATCTTGGAAGAAAATTGCCATTGCAAGTGAACTTACTTGATAATCAGGAATATCACCATTCGTATATCCTTCAACAATAAAATTAATTTCTTCTGTCGTTAATGCATGTCCGTCACGTTTTTTTGCAATTAGGTCCACCATTCTCATTGTGAGGTCACCCCTTCATTTGTTTTACGATTGCTTTTACTAATGCTAAGAAATTAGCTTTAACACGTTCTGTTGTTTCGATTACTTCATCGTGGTGAAGTGGCTGATCTAAAATACCAGCTGCCATATTTGAAATACAAGAAATACCAAGTACTTTCATACCAGCATGACGCGCTACAATTACTTCAGGTACTGTTGACATACCAACTGCATCTCCGCCAAGTGTACGAAGCATACGAATTTCAGCAGGTGTTTCATATACAGGACCTGTCATTCCAACGTATACACCTTCTTGTACTTTAATATTTAGGTCTGCTGCAACTTGTTTCGCCATTTCGCGAAGTTCTGTCGTATATGATGTAGACATATCAGGGAAACGTACACCCATTTCAGAATCATTTGGTCCGATTAATGGGTTTGTACCCATGAAGTTAATGTGGTCTGAAATTAACATAAGATCGCCTGGTTCGAATGATGTATTTACACCACCAGCTGCATTTGTTACAACGACTGTTTCTACACCTAGTTCCTTCATAACACGAACTGGGAATGTTACTTTTTGCATATCGTATCCTTCATAGAAGTGGAAACGTCCTTGCATTGCTACTACTGTTACACCTTGAAGTGTACCGAATACTAGTTGACCTGCATGACCTTCTACAGTTGAAACTGGGAATTCAGGGATTTCACTATAAGGTACTGTTACTGCGTTCTCGATTTCATCTGCTAATACACCTAGTCCAGATCCAAGGATTAGTCCTACTTGTGGTGTCTCTTGAAATTTCTCTTTTAAGTATGAAGCTGATTTTGTAATAAGTTCACGATTCATTTGTTTATCCCCCTATTTCTTTAGCTCGTTTAAGAAGCTTGTTCCGTATTCTGGCATTTTCACACCGAAGTTTTCTGCTACAGTTGCACCAATATCAGCAAATGTTTGACGAAGTGGTAACTCTTGTCCGCCTTCTTTCATACTTGGGCTATATGCTAATAACGGTACATATTCACGTGTATGGTCAGTACCAGGATGAACTGGATCATTACCGTGGTCTGCTGTAATTAATAATAAATCATCTTCTTTTAGCTTTTCGAATACTTCTGGAAGACGTGCATCATATTCTTGCAGAGCTTCTCCGTATCCTTGTGGGTCACGACGGTGACCGAATAGTGCATCAAAGTCAACTAAGTTTAAGAAGCTAAGACCTGTAAAGTCCATGTTTAATGTATCTACAAGTTTATCCATTCCATCCATGTTAGACTTCGTACGAAGCGATTCAGTTACCCCTTCACCATCATAGATGTCAGAGATTTTACCGATAGCGATAACATCATAGTCACTATCTTTTAATTCATTCATTACCGTACGGCCGAATGGTTTTAATGCATAGTCATGACGGTTTGGTGTACGTGTAAAGCTTCCAGGCTTACCAACGAATGGACGAGCAATAACACGACCTACCATATACTTCTCATCTAACGTTAATTCACGTGCAATTTTACAAATTTTATATAACTCATCAAGCGGCACTACTTCTTCGTGTGCTGCGATTTGCAGAACGCTATCAGCAGAAGTGTAAACGATTAAAGAACCTGTTTCCATTTGTTCTTGACCAAGTTCATCAAGAATCTCAGTTCCAGAAGCTGGTTTATTACCGATGATTTTACGGCCTGTTTTTTCTTCTAATTCATCAAGTAATTCTTTCGGAAATCCTTCAGGGAACACTTGGAATGGTGTATCAATGTAAAGACCCATAATTTCCCAGTGGCCTGTCATTGTATCTTTACCAGTAGATTTCTCTTGCATTTTTGTATAATATCCAAGTGGTTTTTCTACTTTAGAGATGCCTTTCATTTCACGAATGTTACCAAGGCCTAATTTCACCATGTTAGGCATTTGTAATCCATTCATATGTTCAGCAATGTGACCAATTGTATCAGATCCTAAATCACCAAATTGTTCAGCATCTGGTGCTTCACCGATTCCAACAGAGTCCATTACGACTAGGAATATACGTTTATATTTATTCATAACTGCGACCTCCTATAAGTTCAGTTCTACTTCTTGTAGTATGTTCAAAACGCTATAAAGTGAAACTGTTCTCCATAAGAATTATCTTTCGTTCTCATTATCAAACAGTACTTCTTTAAATCATTCTCTAACCTATTTCGTTTACCTTGAAACGACGCAAAAACATTTCTAGTTTTTTCTAAGTCAGATGTCAGACATCTGATACTGATATCATAACATGTTTACGCTTTCTTTTTAATACATTTTCGTAGAATTTCTCATTTTCTTCACACTTCTATTGTAATCCATTATGCAAAGAAGTGCTAATGATTTTGTGATTTATTTATTCATATAAAATGAACTTTTAATCTCTCCACAAATAATGAGATTAAAAATAAAAAGTAGCTCTAAAGAGCTACTTTTTATTTTACTTCTACCGTTTCTTCTTTATGTTCATGCAGTTCACCTTTTTTAACATGAACTTTCACTTTGTAAGAACCGTTTTCTTTGAAAGTATGTTTCGTTTCATACTCTCCTTTATTTCCTT
>NZ_BOQB01000252.1 GCF_018332475.1 Bacillus sanguinis
TCATTCTATATTCTTTCAGAGTAAAAGTTACTAGTTTATATTCAATTCGAATTTCTTTCAAATGATCCCAAAGTGTATTGTCTCTTTGAGGATAAAGCTTTAGCGAGGATGGACTAGCACCGATTTGTTTTGATATATAATGTATGACTGAATCCGGGATGTTTTTGATATGAGTGTATGGCCAACCGGGATATCGAAGAACAGCTAATTGAACGGCGAACCCTAAACGGTTTTCTTCTCTCCTTCGCTTATTGATAATTTCTAAATCCCGTTTGGAAAAAGTGTAGTAGGTTCCTAGCACCCACTCGTCTTCAGGAATTTGCATAAGGACCTGTCGCTGTTCCGATGTAAGCAATTCTCTACCTCTCGCAACTTTCATACAGTATCATCTCATTTCTGTAATTGTTCAGTTAATTAGTTCAATTATAAATCAATAGAGTGTACTCTATTGATACAAGTGTAGTAGACTGATAAAATCATAGTTAAGAGTGTCTCATAAGACTTGTCTCAAAAACGAGGTGATATTTTGCGAAAAATCGGTTATATACGTGTCAGTTCGACTAGCCAAAATCCTTCAAGACAATTTCAGCAATTAAACGAAATCGGTATGGATATTATTTTTGAAGAAAAAGTTTCTGGGGCAGCAAAGGATCGCGAGCAACTTCAAAAAATGTTGCAGGATTTACAGGAAGGCGACATTATTTATGTTACAGACTTAACTCGGATCACTCGGAGTACGCAGGATTTATTTGAATTGATTGATTTAATACGAAGGAAAAAGGCAAGCTTAAAATCACTCAAGGATACATGGCTAAATTTATCAGAGGATAATCCATACAGCCAATTCTTAATTACAGTAATGGCTGGTGTGAACCAATTAGAGCGCGACCTTATCCGTATGCGTCAACGTGAAGGGATTGAGTTAGCAAAGAAAGAAGGAAAGTTTAAGGGGCGTTTAAAGAAGTATCATAAAAATCACGCAGGGATGAATTATGCAGTAAAACTATATAAAGAAGGCGGCATGACTGTAAATCAAATTTGTGAAATTACTAATGTATCTAGGGCTTCATTATATAGAAATCTATCGGAAAGAAACAAATAGTTTGTCCTGATTCTATCAAAAGGTGTATTTTTTCACCAATATTTTTAGGCATGAAATGTCGGTAATTATTATCTATTTTGTTTTAAAGTAAATATTGAAAGGGAGTAAACTTATGGATTGGCTAGAAAGAATGAACAATGCGTTAAACTACATTGAAAATAGCCTGGATGAAGAAATAGACTACAAAGAGATTGCAAAAGCAGCTAACTGTTCTGAGTTTCATTTTTCAAGAATGTTCTCTTCAATCTCAGGTGTATCGCTATCAGAATATATTAGACGAAGACGGTTAACACTTGCAGCATTTGAAATTCAAAAAAGTGATATTCGGATCATCGATGTGGCAATTAAATATGGTTATATTTCTTCTGATACTTTCTCACGTGCTTTTCAAAAAATGCATGGGGTAACCCCTTCCAATGCTCGTAATAGAGGGGTACAGTTAAAAGCCTTTCCCAAAATTTCCTTTCAAATTTCTATTAAAGGAGATACCGAGATGGACTACAGAATTGAAAACCTTGATTTTGAATTAAGAATTGTCGGAAAAAGCAAGCCAGTAAAAACAAGCAGAGCATTTAAAACAATCCCTACGCTTTGGAACACTGCGAAAAAAGATGGATTTATGCAAGAACTAGTAGATATGTCATGGGAAAATCCAAAATGCACGCTTGAAAGCCTTCTGGGGGTTTGCGGAAAAGAAGCTGCCATCACAGATGAACAATTTTCCTATTTCATGGGCGTAAGATACGATGGGGAATCCCCAGAAAATATGGAGACGCTTATTATTCCCGCAAGTACATGGGCAGTTTTTCCGAACATAGTGGATGCATGGAAACGTTTATATTCCGAGTGGGTCCCTACCTCCGAGTATGAACTTGCAAATTTACCGTGTATAGAATGTTATTACGGTCCGAAGCATAAACCAAGACACGAACTCTGGGTCCCTGTTATCCCGAAGTAAATTACATATTCAGTAATAGAATGCTGTTTATGGAGTAACGAAAAAAGAGCCTAATTTCTCAATTTAGGTGATGGGAAATCAGGCTTTTTATATTGGAAATTCCTTATCGTTGTAAATCCGCATTTTCCTGACGCCACCCCGTTATGTACGCGTCAGTTCGACTAGCCAAAATCCTTCAAGACAATTTCGGCAATTGAACGAAATTGGAATGGATATTATTTATGAAGAAAAAACTTCAGGAGCCACAAAAGATCGTGAACAACTTCAAAAAATGTTAGAGGATTTACAGGAAGGTGACATTATTTATGTTACAGATTTAACTCGGATCACTCGAAGTACGCAAGATTTATTTGAATTGATTGATTTAATACGAAATAAAAAGGGAAGCTTAAAATCACTTAAGGATACATGGCTAGATTTATCAGAAGATAATCCATATAGCCAATTCTTAATTACGGTAATGGCTGGTGTTAACCAATTAGAGCGAGACCTTATTCGTATGCGTCAGCGTGAAGGAATTGAGCTCGCAAAGAAAGAAGGGAAGTTTAAAGGACGGTTAAAGAAATATCATAAAAATCACGCAGGAATGAATTATGCAGTAAAGCTATATAAAGAAGGAAATATGACTGTAAATCAAATTTGTGAAATTACAAATGTATCTAGAGCTTCTTTATATAGAAAGCTATCGGAAGGAAAAAAATAAGCATTCATTACTTATATTAAAAATTTCCGGGGATTGTGAAACAACGTACCTAACCAAGCAGGCTATTTCTATAAGGAAGTATCAATATTTGTTTATCTAACTAGGCACGATCATCAAAGGGTTCCGAGTACATTTTAACGGAGATATACGCTAAACTCAGATTTAAAGCAAGGCTGTATTTTCCGAGAACACTTTATAAAAAACAACCTTAGTCAATCACAAACGAAGGTTGTTTTTATAAAGTCATGGTCTAATTAAAACAATTGCTGTCCCAAGAGCATACTTGAGACTGAAAAGGCACCAGCAGGTGGTAAAACATTAGTATATATGGGAGGTCCCAAACGGGTTGTAAAGGTTGTAGCAATCCAATTTCCGTATTCACCAGCCAGCAAAGAGGGAGGTTTCATTATAAACCGTCCACTTAAAATGAAATGCCGAATGCTTATAGCGGTCTCATCAATTATTGTCAAGTTGCCAAAAAAGGAGGCATATGGTGAATCGAAACTTATTTGTTTAGCGCTTTCGTCCCAATACCCATTAATCGGAATAGGTATACCACGAAAATTAACTGTACCTACTACTTTGTTGTCTACAATGGAATCAATGGTAAGTATACCTCTAATAATGGATCTCCCCGCAATAGAAGCATCAATCCCCCATACGGATGGAAAGGGGATACTAACTTTGGCTGTCTTTGGAATTTTCAAAATTAACCTCTCCTTGATTATTTTATGTATAGATTGAGTTGTATTTAATCATAATCCTGTAGTAATGATACAGTATATGCACAGAGAATCACTTAGGTGTTTTGTTAAGAAAGAAGCATCAATAATCAATCAGCCTACTGTCTAGATGAACAAGAGTTTGCCTGACCCACGAAAAATATGGAACATTAATTGCTGCTCATACATATGGTCTCGTATTTGGAAAATTTCTTAGCTTTAAAATAAATCATCTGATTCAATGAAATGTAATGCCTATCATCACCTATTTTTATATGTATCTCAGACGAATTCCTATACCTCCGTTACTCTTCGATCATATTTTATTTGTACGAGGTGGTGTAAAATGTTTAAATTATATTTAGATCCTGGTCACGGGAGAATGGACCCAGGAGCTATTGGCAATGGGATGCAGGAAAAAGAAATTACCTTAAATATTTCCCGTAGCATCCGAAATCTCTTGGAAAACCATTATGAAGGCCTGCAAATTAAAATGAGTAGAACAGCAGATATTACGCGCAGCTTGAAAGAACGTACAGATGATGCGAATGCTTTCGGTACGGGGGCCAAAGGATGGATTTGTGGAAGAAGTGGGAGTCAATGTGGCGTTAATTCGGAAACGAATCAAATCAACCAGCATGGTTTATGAAACGAAAAAAGTAGGCGTTCGCACGAAAACAACCGTTGCAATTCTTTACATGCGTGACATTGTTGATCCTAAGATTGTTCAAGATGTAAAGAATAAATTAGATGATCTTCACATTGACGGAGCATTTAGCGCCACTCAGCTAGAAGAATTAATGGAACCGACAAAAGCATTGTTTCCTTTGATGGGGTATACAGGCAGAGCAGACTTTACCGTGAACTGTATGCTCAATGGGCGTGTAGCGTTGATTGTGGATGGTACACCGGCTGCGTTGATTGCGCCTGCCAATTTATTTTTGCTTGTGAAAGCACCCGAAGATATCCACTTTACTGCTTTGGCAGCTACATTTGGTCAAACGCTTCGTTTACTTGGCTTGTCCGTATCGCTACTGCTTCCTGCATTTTTTGTTGCCATTCTTTCCTATCATCAAGATCAGCTGCCCTATTATCTACTTGCCACTTTGGGGATTAACCGGTTGGGAATCCCTTTTGATGTGGCAGTTGAAATGTTTATTGCACTTCTCTTCTTAGAAATCCTGCGGGAAGCTGGTATCCGATTGCCTTCTGCGGTCGGCTCCACGGTAACGGTTGTAGGAGGACTTATCCTGGGGGATGCGGCCATTCGTGCTGGATCCTTATCCCCAGGTATCGTTGTCATCGGAGCAATTACACAAATCTTTGGTTCAACTTTATCGAGCCTATCATTGGCTGGAACGATTAGTACCTTACGCTTTTTTCTTTTCATTCTGTCTGCCACGCTTGGCATTTATGGCTTCTTTCTTGGATTATTTATTGTGCTCAGCCATTTAGCCTCATTGCGTTCATGCGGCTTGCCTTACTTGGCCCCAATATCACCTCCATTTAAAGACTTGGCCAACGCTTTGTTTCGATTACCTTGGCCATAGCGAAACACTCGACCGGACATGTTGAAGACACGAGATTCTACAAGGCAAGGGGACAGGCATAAATGAGGAGATATAAAAGTATGGTTGCACTTTTCCTTCTTCTCACCCTTACCGGTTGCTGGAGCAGATATGAAGTGCAAAACATGAACTATGCTACGGCTGTTGGAATAGACTATGTCGATGGCCAATACACCTTGTATGTGCAATTGCTTGATTTCTCGACAGTGGCCAAGCTGGAGGGACAGCAAAAAGCGGAGCAGCCCCCGGTTTGGGTGGGCAAAGGCGAAGGTTCCTCGTTTACGGAGGCGGCAAATGATTTGTACAGTACATCACAACAACGCTTAAACTTGGGACAAATCTCTGCCATTTTGTTCAGCGAGAGATTGATGAAGGAAAACAAAGTCGGAGAAGTGCTGGAATTGATCAACCGTTATCGTGAAATAAGGTACTTGGCCTGGCTGTTTAGCACAAGAGAGCCTCCTGAAGAAATCTTGCTGGCAACCCCATTTTTTAGATTTTCGCCAAATGCATAAAAATAGTTGTTTACTTTTATGCGTTCAAACAGTTGATTTATCAACCTTATGGTAAAAGCAAACGACTTTATTGTAATAAAACAAACCGATTAGTAAACAACTTTATTGGTAAGGAAAGAACTTTATTGTCACTCAACAGTTTCGTCATGTTAAATTTTGCCTAGCGTATGTTTTGCGCTTTTTGTTGGTAGGACCCCATGCCCATCAAC
>NZ_BOQB01000253.1 GCF_018332475.1 Bacillus sanguinis
TACTGAACAAACATTAAAGGAAGATTAATGTACAAAAAAATAAAATGATATAATTAAATCGTTTCTAATCTTTCTTTAATGTTTTGGAATTATAGTGATACATATAAATAAGGAAAAAAGGAGAATGTTAATGCGAGTTCTTATTGTCGAAGATGAACAAGACTTACAAAATATATTGGTAAAACGATTACATGCAGAACATTATAGTGTCGATGCATGTGGGGATGGCGAAGATGCCTTGGATTATATTAACATGGCTACCTATGATTTAATTGTGCTTGACATTATGATTCCCGGAATAGATGGTTTACAAGTATTACAAAGATTACGCGCGGATAATCATACAACTCCTGTCTTGCTTCTTACAGCTAAAGATACAATTGATGATCGCGTAACAGGACTCGACTTAGGTGCGGACGATTATTTAGTAAAGCCGTTTGCTTTTGATGAATTACTAGCAAGAATTCGAGTGTTAATGCGAAGAAAAACAGGGAATACATCTAATGTGTTTGAAATTGCGGACCTAGTGGTGGATTGCAATATGCATAAGGTAACAAGAGGAGACCAGGTTATCACTCTTTCCAGTAAAGAATTTGCTATTTTAGAATATATGATTCGTAATAAAGAAGTTGTGTTGACACGAGATAAAATAGAGCAACATGTGTGGAATTACGACTATGAAGGTGGCTCAAATATTATTGATGTTTACGTCCGCTATCTTCGTAAAAAAATTGATAGCCAGTTTGAAACGAAGTTAATTCATACAGTACGAGGAACTGGCTACGTATTGCGAGTAGAATCATGAAAAGACTATCAATAAAAATGAGAGTAACCCTGTGGTATACGGGGCTAATTGTAATTATTATGGCACTCGTTTTAGCTTTTATTTTAACTTCTTCAGATAAAGTTTTGCTTTTTAATATGAAAAATCAATTGAAGAGCACAGTAAAAGAAAGCACGGAAGATATCGAGTACAAGCATGGACAATTAAAGATGGATGATGATTTTGAAACCTTAGAAGATGGAGTAAATATCATCATTTATAATAAACAAGGTGAGCTGCTGGTAGGAAATAGTCCAACAAGCTTTAATAAAAAGATATCGCTTAAATCCGATGAAATACAAATCATTAAAGATGGTAATAAAGAATGGATCGTATATGATTTTCTCCATCATGCAGGCGGCGATGAGCAAGTCTGGGTTCGTGGAATAATGACTATGAGCCAATTATCATCAACGATGAATACACTTATCGTAGTAACACTCATCTCATTTCCATTACTTATTCTCATTGCCGCAGTGGGAGGATATTTTATTACGCAAAGAGCATTTCGACCTGTGCAACAAATGAGTGATTCAGCTAGTAAAATTGGTGATGGTAAAGACCTTTCGAAGAGGATTCATTTACAAGGTTCACCGAAAGACGAAATGTATCATTTAGCACAAACTTTTGACAAAATGTTTGAGCGATTAGAGACATCATTTGAAAGTGAAAAACAATTTACATCTGACGCATCTCATGAATTAAGAACACCAACATCTGTTATTATCTCGCAATGCGAATACGCTTTATCACAGAGAAATAATCCGAAAGAAATGGAAGAATCGTTAGAAGTAATTTTAAAGCAATCACGTAAAATGTCCGCGCTACTATCCCAACTCTTATTATTAGCAAGAGTTGACCAAGGAAACCATAGTACTTTTCAATTCGAATGTATCAATATGAGTGAATTAACGGAAATCGTTGTAGAAGAGCTTTCATTTATGGTTCAAGAAGCATCGATTGATATCACAACTCATATAGAAGAAGACCTGTTTATAAAAGCAGATCAAACATTGATGATGCGTTTATTAATGAATTTACTAACGAATGCGATTGCTTATAGCAAAACGAACGGCACTGTGCATATGCAACTGTTCCGTGATGAAACCAACATAATAGGTAAAGTCTCCGATAATGGCATAGGCATCAGCGAGCAACATATTACGAAAATATGGGACCGCTTCTATCGAGTTGACGCAGCACGAACATCTTCAAGCACGGGAAACACAGGTTTAGGTTTGTCGATGGTAAAATGGATTGTCGAACTACACGGAGGAGAAATTACGGTTGAAAGTAAATTAGGAGAAGGCAGTACTTTTACCTTTAAACTACCAATTGAAAAACGAGCATAATTTATGCGCATCTGTAACTTCCGAATAAAGATTGATTCAAAATCTCTCTTCAATCCTTATGTAGAAATAACTGAAACATTTTATACAGCATCGGATTTTATCATGTTGGACAACCTGCTCTGTTAAGTTGATATGCATATCGAAAAAGTATCGAAATAAAACCCCAGAAATCCAAAGGTCTCTGGGGTTTTATTATATATTTAGCTCTTTTTGCTTTTTGTTTTGTTTATGTCTATGCAGCAATTTTCGGCTTATGAGAGAAATCAGTAATAAGACTAGTATTAGTACGAAAAGTTGCATAAATGATAAATCAAAATATTTAGCACCTGTAACGATTAAAAGTGTAGAAATCGTACCTTTTACAATGAAAAAAATAATAATCCATAATCCGCCTTTTTTCCAGTTCATTTTTATATTACCGATACGATAAACTTAACTAAATCTATACAATTCAATCAAATTTACACAAGTTAGTGCTTCATCGTGTTCTCGCAGCCCCAAAGGGACGAGGGGTATAACACTCCACACGAGGCAGTATCGTTACCTCCTATTATCAAGCATTTATTTTACCCATCTTGATAAATTTATCGCAGCATTTACATCCCTATCGTGATGGCTATTGCATGAAGCACAACGCCACTCACGAATCTTTAAACTCCACTGTCCTTCTGGTTGAACTGAATGGTCGTATTTAACGCCGCAACATGAGCAAATCTTGCTTGAAGCGAACCATTTATCAGCTTTTACATACGCAATGCCATACTTCTCGCACTTGTATGATAAACATTGAAAGAAGAAGTGTAATTTTTGAAAGGAAAATGCTTTCGATAGTTTTTTGTTTTTTAACAGGTTTGAGATAGATAAGTCTTCCACAACAATCCTCATTGGTTTGGTTTTCACCAGTTTAGCTGTTGCTTGATGGATATGGTTATTTCGGATATTCATAATTTTCCTAGATAACCGCAGGTGCTCAGCTTTCGCTTTTTCATATCCGGCAGATTGAATTTTTACACCTTTTTTAAATCTCCTAGACATATCTCTTTGCGTTGACTTTTTCCTTTTCAAAAGTTTTTTAACCTTGGCATCTTTGTTTATATTTCGTTCTTTCATACCATTAGAAGCTACAAAAAGCTCTTTTAAACCAACATCCACACCAATCGACTCATTCGTTAGTTCTTGGGATTCAAAATCTTCTTGGAACCCTACACTCATCCACCAGTGACGACCATCAAAGGTAACTCTTGGATTGGATGGTTTTTTGTTTCTTGGTAGTTGTTGGCTTGTTTTCACTTCCCCAATGGACTGAATATGAACGACTTTCCTTCCTATAATCAGTCTTTCATAATTGGCATAAAATCCTTGGATTACATCTTTTTTGGATTTATAAGAAGTGTGATATCCATTTTTGTACTTTTTGAACGAATGTTTTCTCGCCGTATCAAAATCTTTTGAAGCCTGTTTAGGAACTTGTGCGTTGATGTCATTTAACCACTCATATCTCTTTCGCTTCTTGATCTTTGTAAATCGTTTCTGTAAAGCTAACTGTGAAACAGATTTTCCAAATAGCTTATAGTATCTATCACTCATTCTTTTACAATAGTTATAAGCAAATCTTGCAGCTCCAGCATGGTTTCTAAGCACTTTTTCTTGTTCAGGCGTTGGAATCAGTCTAACTTTCTTTGCCAATATCATCAGAAGCCTACTCCTTTACTGTGCAATTATTCGGGCACTCACCTTTCAGATACTGAAAGATTTGTTCTTCTGAATCGTAGCGTGTTCCACCAGCATTCTCGTAAGACTACTTGGATACAAACCTGTTAATTCCGATACTTGACTAACTCGTGAAAATTTCATTATTATTCTCACCTCATTGAATCTAACATAGCACATACGTTCGACAAGTTCAATGAAGTTTGATAGATTTAATTAAATGTATCTTGTTCAACTAAGGGCGCAATTCCTTAGCCAGTTCTCTTATGAACTTCTCATATTTTCACATGAGCGCAGACTATATGTTTATCTCTTTAGAGATAGAGGATTTTTCCACCACCATAGGCTTGTGGTGTACTCTCGTCAGTTATACGAGATAGTCGTTGAACGTTCATCTTATCCATTTTGACTTAGATGATTCGAGGCGGAAGACCCATTGTTCTAATGTTTAGGATTTAACCTTACACCATCTGATTGATTTTTTCTGCTTTCGCAACATTCACGCTCGCCATTTCTAGCCACGTTGTAGTTCAATCAGCTTTAGGGATTGCCCGCGGTTAACCCTCACTACTAGCCAATCACTTGACTAGCAGGGCTTACTGATATATTTAATTAACTTTCGTTATAATTGGTTAAATAAATCGTAACAGTTAGTTACCCTTTCCTACGTTTAAATTCTTAAAAAATTTAGTGATAGTTCTTGAATGTGACAGCTTAATAGAAATTTATTATATTAATAAAAAAAGTAAACTTTTTCACAAAATCCTGTCCAATTACATGCGACGATTCCATCATAAATGAAAATGATATTCAGTGTCAATTTTATTGACTATTTAAATACCTATCATCTCCATCTCTTTTCAATATGTTTCTTCTGGGTAATGAACTCTTGTCTTCAAACGAAAAACACCTCCATTGAATTTGCATACTTAGTATGCAAATTCAGGAGGTGTTTTTTTCATGTACCACTATTCGGGTTCACTTCAAATTTGCATGCGAATTCAAGAGGTGTTTTTTCATGTACATCAAGTAAGCTTTCTTACTTTGTTTATTCGTTTACTTTCTAAAATAGCTATTAGTACACAATAACTGGATCATACGTGTTCAAACTATCATACACAGTTTTTGCAACGTTAGGCAGAAGGTTTACACAACCACCTGATCCCCCTGTTACATAAGCATTATTTGCCCAATCTTTTCGCCAGCCGGCATCATGGAATCCTTGACCACTATTTGTGAATGGAACCCAGTAATCTACTTTCACTGCATAATCAGCTTTCCCTACTGCGCTACCTCTCAGCGTGTATGGAGTTCGTTTATATAAGACGTACCATACACCTGGTGATGTATCTTCACCCGTGCTATGTTTACCCGTTACTACATTTGTAGTGACAACCAATTTCCCATCTTTATAAATCCAAATTTGTTGATCTGCAATGGAAACTTCCGCATATGTATCCCCGATACCATTATTCGATGTTGTTTTATAACCGATCCCTTCCTTCTCCCAACCATTCCCGTGAATGTTAGAAGCAGAAAGTGATTTTTCGCCTTTCTCAAAGGCTTGTTGAACTTGTTTTGTTTCTTTTTCCACATCTAGCGCCCAGCCGTATCCTTGTCCCTTTACTGAAATAACCGAACCAGAATGTGTTTTAAAAGCGAAGTCTTTATGTAATGTAGATTTAGCCTTATTAATTTCAGCAACCCTATTCTTAATTTCGCTCGCATCGATCGTCACTTTCATATCCTTTGACATAGATGCATTTTGAATTAGATCTTTCGCTTTTAATGAATACACTTCATCCTGCACTTTATAATCAACAGACTGCTGCAGAATATTTTGTAATGCTTTTTCTTCTTTTTTAATAATCGGATCGTCTTCTTTAATAGGCTGTATGTATGCGGACTTTAGATGAATTTCACTTTTATGCTTTTGCTTGTCGTAATCTTTTAATAGATTCGTTATGTCATACTGTTTTCCATCAACGCTCTTCGCAATAACAATCTTTCCTTGTTCGAGCTTCGCCATAGCGTCTTGAGGCGCTTTTAATTTTTCATTCATAGAAACGAGCTTTTCTTCTACAAGTTTTTTCATCGTTTCATTACGATACTGATCCGCTTCTTTCGGTAACAATGAATAATCTTTTTCCTTTGCGGAAGGGAAAAATGTCCACTGACTTTTTAATAGTTTCTTAACTTGTGGCAAATCCTTTTCCGTTAGTTCCGTTTTTGTATCTTGCTCATCTAAAATTTGTTGTTGATCAATATAGACTTTATTTGCTAGTCCAGATGTTTTTAATTTCTGTATTGCCTGATCAGCGCTCAAACCACCGACCTTCGTATCATTAATCGTAACATTCGAATTAAAGTGAGTTGCTTGATAATAACTCATTCCCCCAATAAGAAGTGCAATTACACCGCCACCCGCAGCGATTAGCTTCCAATTTGTAAAACGTTTTTTTGATCTTACCCGTTTTTTCTCAACTTCTTCAACAGATTCATTTACTGTATTATTGTTCATCAATGTTTCCCCCGTATACATAAACGTCAATTGATTTTAAACCAAAACCATTGATTAGTGTACCTTATTTTTCCTGAAATTTCATTGGTTTTAACCAATTTTTATTCTATTTAATCGATTAAAGTTAGATTTTTTAATAGAAAGATATATAAAGATGGTACATATAGTGAAAAACGACCACACCAATCGAGCTATTACGTACCCCTCGCACTCGCCGAATTTTGAAAAACGATACTACTTAACTTGATAAAATAATTTTCGGATGGTTCAAATCAGAGGAAAGCACCTTAGGAAGTCTACTATCTATGAAAAATATCCACAAAAAAAGGACTATATATAGACTCTTTTTTGTGAATATTTTAATGCCTCATATTTTATAGATTTAAATGCAAACCATGCTCCCTGCTTTTCGCCACGCTTTACAACATTTACTATCGGCATAACTAATTTCACCTTATAATCTTTATCATCAACAATTTCAAAATTCTTTAAGCTATTATATATGTTTGTACCACGCTTTATTGATACGTTTAATCTTTACAGGTGTTGAATTTTTAGACTCATCCTTTGTTACAATCCTATTATTAGAACATCCTGCTATAGTGAGACAGCATGTAGCCAATAAAACTAATACTATTAACTTCTTCAAATAGCCACTCCTATATAAGAGAAATATTATATTAAGAAAATTAAACATAACATCGAATCTTTGTAAAAACAATATATTTCCTAGTATTATCATTCATTGGCGGATTAATGGATACCGTAAGATGCATTAATACGTGTAGAACTTCATGCTCATCAAATCAATCTACACTTTCCATTTTATCCGATTCTCAATATTTATTCCAATATCAAAAGATAACTATTTTTATTGAAAACTAAGTATCTCTCAAAATGCAAAATACGAACTGAATTCCTATAACCCCATATACGTTTATTCAGCTAACTTCTCCCCTGTAACGATTTGAAACAAAGTGGCTGCATGTTTCCCTTCTAAGTGAGCGTACCGATTATCCCCCGCCTTAATTTCCACTTTATCCTTATTCGTGCTTATCCAAATTTGATACAGCACAGCTTTCGCCTCTATTTTCGGATTTTTAAATTGAAAAACGAAATGATAATCAGCTGGACGAGACATTTCCACTTTTTTATTTTCAAAAGTAGTATCATTTAATATTTTCTTTACTTGCAACACTTCATTATTATCTGTCACTACATTAAGATCTTCATATTCATTATCACCAATATTTTTTTGCACTTCTATTCTTTGGTCTTCATTTTCTAGTACATTTGAACAGCCAGTTATTATGAATATACAGATACTGATAATAACTAGAGACCAATTTCTAAATTTCATATTAATACCCTCTTTTCAATACAAAATATTTCAATTTGTAAAATAAAGAGAAAGGAGTGTCTCGTTCCATGCAGTTACAAACATACACTTGGAAAAGTTATACGTTTCTCATTGTAAGTATATTCGTTACTTTTAATCTCTTTCTCTTCGCACCTATTTTAGACAGAGTTGGAGTTGACTATGTCTTGCCTTTCGCCTACTTCATATTAGGTTCCGCTTTTATAGCAATTATATTAGCGGTTATTTCTTTTTGTAGCCGAACTGAGAAGAAATTTTTAGCCATTATCGCTTTATGTTTTACTCTATTTAACACAGTGATCATTTTATTTTTCCTTTGGTTTGGTTACCATTTCACTTAAGTAAAATATAAATAAATCCCATAAGCCACAAATGAAATTAGTAAAATAGAAATGCCGAGAACCGTGTATATAATCCATTTTAAGTTTGAACTCATATACTCACCCTCTAACATTTCCATTATATAACAAAAAAAGCATTGGATACCCAATGCTCTTTTACACTTACGCAAATAAAGACGTATTCGCATATAACGCCGGTGAACCACCTGAATGTACGAATAAAATGTTGTCTTCTTTATTAAACGTACCTTTTTTTATTAAGTCGATTAGTCCCGCTACTGCTTTACCCGTATACACTGGATCCAGTAAAATACCTTCTGTTTTTGCTAACAGCTGTACGGCTTCCACCATTTCCGGTGTTGGTAAAGCGTAACCTGGTCCTACATATTCATCAAAGCATGTAACAGCTTCACGCGGGATAAAGTTCGGAATACCAACGTGAGCTGACGTTTCCTCTACAAGTTTTGCTACTTTCTCTTCTTGTTCGGCTTTTCCTCTACTTACGTTGATTCCAATTACAGGAATGTTACTTTGTGTTCCAGCAAAACCAGTAATTAAACCAGCATGCATACCAGCGCTGCCACTTACGCAAACAACTGAACTGAAATCAATTCCTTGATCAAATGATTGCGCCATAATTTCTTGCGCACAAGCAACGTATCCCATTGCACCAGTAGGATTCGATCCACCAACTGGTATTACATATGGTGTATTACCTTTTTCACTAACTTCTTTTGCTACTTTATGCATCTCTTCCATAAGATCTGCTCCGTTTGGTACAACAATTACATTTTCAGCACCTAGTAAATGATATAAGAAATAGTTTCCGTTAAAGTCTCGCTTCTCTTCTGGCTCAAGCCCTTCTTCTAATACAAGAATACATTTCATTTTTTCTTTTACCGCCGCTGCCAGTGTTAGACGGCAATGATTGGACTGAATGCCACCAGCTGTAATTAACGTATCCGCACCTTTTACCTGTGCATCCGCAACTAGAAACTCTAACTTTCTCGTCTTATTACCGCCTGCTGTTAAACCAAGTAAATCATCTCGTTTAAAATAAATAGTCGGCCCACCAAGTGCCTCAGAAAAATTGTTTAATTTTTCAATTGGTGTATATGACTCTGTATATTTTTTTCTCGGGAATTTAGCTAAATTCATTAATAACGCTCCTTTTGTACTTCTTTCACAATGTATGTAACGATACTATTATTACATGTAAAAATGATGAAGTCATCTTTCTGGGGTAAAAATGTATTGGAATTCGGTTTTGGTGAATGGAATTGTATTAAGGATTTTATCTTCAATACGGTACATGAAATTTATACCGACGATTTTTCAAATATATCGACTTACCGACAAAAAACAACAAAACAAAAAGAGCCCACCCTTTAAAAAGTAGGCCCTTACCAATCACTTATTTGCCGAAAAACGGAGTAACTGTGTTAATCCTGGTTCTAAATTCATTTCGCCTTTATGGCGTACGTATACGATTTTGTCCCCGTCAAATTTGGGCGGGTTTCCTGGATTATAAGTATGCCACTCGTCCGTTCCTTCTATAGAGTACTCCATGTATTCTGTTGCACCGACAATTACGTTTTTACTATCATCTGCCGTTACATTTGGTGCCATTTGTGCAATTTTCGAATCACTAATTAATAATTTCTTTATTTCCTTATCACGTTTGTAATCGTAAGCTGTCACCATTACATCGCTACCATATGCTTTCACTTGCAACCCTTGTTTAAATGAAGAGCCATCAGGAGCAGTCTTCTCTCCGCCATTTGGTCCAGCCGACATCCAGCCAGTTTCAATCCCGCCCGTATTTAAAACAGTAAATCCTTTTTTATCTCCGCCTGCAATTTTCTTTTTAGCAGCCCAATCTGGCAAGTTTAAATCCCAGTGTGTATGACTCGTGAAGAAAACAACTTGCGGATAGTCTTTTAATATATCGTACAACTTATCGACGTTTAAATAATCTTGTAAGTACGGCGATTGCCTTGATCCAGATACTGTATCAGGTAAAACGTGATGAGAGAAAATGAAAATTGGCTTATTTTTATCTTTTTGACTGTACTCTTCTAAATTTTGTTTTAACCAACCTAATTGCTCATCACTCATATATACTTCATCCCACATTTTTGAATCGTGGTATTTCATATATTTTTCAGTTCCTAAAAATAGAAGCGGATAACCGTCTAATTCCTTTTTATGATATACCTTTTCTTGTCCACTAAATTTCAGATAGCGGTTAAATAAAGTTTCCTCAGTTACACCATTTGGCCATGTACTTTGAGAGAGCTTCCCATCAGCTGTCCATTTACCAGCATAAAACTCATGATTCCCAACAGTTGACCATACATTCTCCGGATGCTTATTTTTGTTTAATACAAGCTTCACATCATCATATTGGGACTGTTGTCCAGTTGGCGTTATATCCCCATTCATAATAAGTGCTCTAGAAAGTGGCGTTACTTTATTCATATCTTTTAATACGTGATCAAAATCTCCTAAATCACCTTGAATGTCACTAATAACATTAAAAGTTGTAGCTGATTTTCGAACTTGCCCTTTCCCTTCCGCATGTGCTGAAAATGTCGGTAATAATGCCGCCATAACAGCTAATGAAGCAACTGTCTTTTTCATACAAATTCTCCCCCTAATAAATAATTGTACAAACTGACATATTCTGCTTTCTCTTAGGTGCTTGTCCAATTCACATTATAGGGGGCGATTGTAAAGGTTGATTGGGTAAAAAATTAAGTGTTTTTTAAGAGATTTTGTCTTTTCATTGTACTCCACAATTCGAGATTCGCGTCAATCTAGCTTTCTAGCCTTTAACATTACATACATGTAAATTTTGATGTTAAATCTTTTCGTTTCATACGTTGTTTTTTATTACTTCTAATTTTCGGGAACAATCCACTAATTAATAATGTTATAATCCATACCATTATTAGAATAAAATTTATTGTATTACCGGAATTCAAGCTGAAAACTCTCCACAAATAGGCAGTACAAAATACGAGGATAGTAGTAATAGTAAGTAAAAATGTCCTAACTATTAATCCGATGTAGGATCTCTTCTCTTGCTTAAAAATGAACGTTCTTCTACCTTTGTACAATCTAATCACAAATAGCAGCAAATATACACTAAGTATGGCTCCAATAACTATTGATATAATGGAATTACTTTTTCTCTGCTCAGCTAGAGAGAAGTAACTTTCAGGTAATTTTCCCGTTTCATATTCAATCCATGCGTGGTAAATATCCTGTCGTAAGTCTATACCACCTTCACCATTTGTAAGGATTACCAATCCATCCTTTGTATTAGGAATGAAACCATAAAAAGAATGCCAGCCTCGATTGTCACCAGAATGATAAAGTAATTTCGATTGATTAGATAGTTTTTTTTCAAATATACCTAAACCATTCTCCCCTAATACTGGCTTTTGCATTTCTTCAACACGTTCCCTTTTGATGACAACATTCCCTTTATTATTTGCATCCATGCTTGCAAGTATCAATGTCATCATATCGGTAACATTTGTCTTGAGGCCTGCAGCAGCCTGTTCGGTAAATTGGTAACTAGGGAGCTCCTCTCCAAAATATCCATATACTTTCGAAAGATTAGGATTTTCAGGACGTTGTAAGAATGAGCTTGATTTCATTCCTAAAGGATTCATAATTTGTTCTTCCATATAACGATTAAACGGTATTCCGGTAACCTCTTCAATTACAAGTTGTAAAATTGTATATCCGCCACCAGAGTAAATTGTTTCTGAACCTGGTTTATTGGTAACCTCCACTGGTTCATTAAGCCATCCTTTTCCAGACAGAGACTCCTGGATGGAATCAAGATGTTTCCCTGTTGCAACCCCAAGGTATCCTTTATGTGCAGACAGCCCTGCTGTATGACTTAATAATCTTCTGATCGTGACTTCATTATTATTAAACTCTGAATTAGGTAATTTCCATTTGGTCAGATATTTTCCAAAGGGATCATCTAGTGATAAACGACCTTCATCTACAAGATGCAAGATGCCCCACGCTGTAAGACTTTTAGATATGGAACCAGCCTGAAACAAAGTATCATCACTCACCGCTTTTTTTGCCTTTTTATCTACATAACCGTAGTTAAGTTTATAAGCAATACGCCCCTCATGTACGATCCCTATTGCAACCCCTGGTACCTCATAATTCTCCTGCCATTTTGGTACCTGTTCATCCAGCTTTTTTTTAAAGTTTTCTATACTCCTATCAGTCAATGTACCAGATTCTGCCCTCGCTACTTTCATAAACCACACTTCATTCGTAATTAACATACAAATAATTAAACATAAAATACCTTTGCATAATATCGATGCTTTTTGTCTATTCTTCATTTGCCCCACCCCTTTTTTTCAGAATATTCTATCCAAAAATCAGAATATCTCATTAACATATCTAGTTCTATCGATTTTTATTACTTA
>NZ_BOQB01000254.1 GCF_018332475.1 Bacillus sanguinis
CCGCCGGTTGGTTTGCATCACCGTTCTTTTGCTCATCCGTAGGTTGTTGAGCAGTGTCCTTGTTCGTAGTAGGTGAAGCAGGGCTATCTACTTGAACAGGAATTGAAATAGACTTAGCTGTTGTGCCTAGAGGGAATGAGAGTTGAACAGACTTTGCACCAGGTTTTAAATCAGGATTGAATACTGTATCAAAATTGATTTTTCCGTTGGCACCTTTGGGATCCTTTACTTGGTCGTTAAATACTAGTTTCATTTTGTTATCGTTTGCTGTAACAAAATATTGACCAATAATTTGTTGCTCTGCCATCAGGTTTCCCTGTTGGTCACTTTTAACTTTTAATGCGTTAGGTATTTGGAGCACCGCTGAGTCTGTTTGTTGATCTTTTATTGACCAAGCATATTCTAGGTGAATGGTTGATCCTACTTGTATTAAATTTTTCGGATTTAATGCTTCGTCAATAATATGATTCGTTGCATCTTTCATTTTAACAGTGTCAAATAATGAATTCCCTGTTAATGTTTCCGCTTTTACTTGATTGTATGAAAAACTAGCAAGCTGCGAAAATAGTACGAATGTAATTAAACATATATTGAAAAGTTTTTTCATTGTGCCTCCTTTATAAATCCTTTTATTGCATAAAAAATGCTTTGTGAAGGGATTGTTTGTCATGGATCAATGTGCTTTACGGAATGCCTCCTTTACTACGTATACTCTCTAGGAAAAGTGTTCATATTCGATGCTTTGTAACGTAAAACAAATGTATATTTTAATAATATAGGGAGTGAATATACAATTTTCGACAAAAAATGTCGAACGAAATCCTGATAAGGAATGATATCAGACCTTTATAGGATGTGACTTGTTATGTGGTTCTTTATAAAATAGGTACATACAAAAAATATGCAGTAAAATACTTAAACTATTTTATAATAATTTGTATTCTTGCAATGTGCAAAGAATTGGTATAAAGGTGAGTTTTACGATACATGCTAACCAAAATAATGTATCCTGTTGTAAAAAATTCTTTCATATTGAGGTAGTAATAAAATGTAGCTTGAATTTGGTCAGGATGAAGAAAATATGTACTGCCTAAAAGAGTATACAATTCGTAGATTAAAGCGAAGACAGCGTTTTATGATAAATAGAACGCATGCCTTTAATCGGTGCTATTAAATAAAAAAGGAAGGTACTCCCTTGATCATCTATTATAAGAGATAATCATCAATCACCTTCGTTGAAAATTATATACGTAAATGGAAAAGAGTTCAACCGTATTGCTTCTTTTCGAAAAAGTATGTAAAAAGAACCGCTTCTTACTAAGAAGCGGTTCTTTTTTATATTTCTGTTAAAATAATCGGTTCGCCTCGTGTTACAACAACTGTATGTTCACATTGTGCAACAAGGCTTTTATCAGGTGTAACGAATGTCCAACCATCATCGCCGCGTTCGATAATGTGATCAGCTTTCATAGAAATGAATGGTTCTACAGCGATAACAAGACCGTCTTTTAGAAGTGCATTATCCATTGGGTCAAAGTAGCTTAAAATGTGGTTTGGTGCTTCATGTAAGCTAAGACCAATACCGTGACCAGTTAAGTTTTGAATTACATTGTATCCATTTTTATGTGCAAAGTTTGAAACAGCACGACCAATTTGGTTTTGTTTTGAACCAGCTTTTACCTTTTTCATTGCTGCCCAAAATGCATCAACAGCTGCTTGGCAAAGCTTTTCTTTTGCTTCATCTTCTCCAAGTACAAATGAAATACCTGTATCTGCATAATAACCATCAAGTGCAGCAGATACGTCGACATTTACTAAGTCGCCTTCTTTTAATACGCGATCTCCTGGAATACCGTGAGCAACTTCTTCGTTTACACTAATACAAGTTACACCTGGGAAATCATATTCTTTTTCAGGTGCAGAAATAGCACCATGCTCATCTAATACTTTTTTACCGATCAAATCAAGCTCTTTCGTTGTCATACCTGGCTTCGCTTCTTTTTTCATTTCTTCACGTGCAAGCGCAACGATGCGGCCGATTTTTCGTAAGCCTTCTAAATCTTGTTCATTACGAATAATCATGAAAACCACTGTCCTTCCTCGAATATATATCTTACCCGATTGTATCATGTTTATTTTCGTCCTGCTACTCGCTTGCGGTATGTGAATTGATTCCTCTCATAAGGAATACATGACAATTGTCATATCGATGTCATGACGCATCATACTGTTTCCTAAGTTTTCCAAAACGTACAATGTAAATATAAGAAACAGCGGGGGTGGAGAGATGGAAAAGATTATAGAAGTAAATGGTGTTTCTAAAACATTTAAATATAAAAAGGCAGTAAATAACGTTTCATTTCATGTGAATAAAGGAGAAATAGTAGCACTACTTGGGCCAAATGGTGCAGGGAAAACGACGACGATGTCGATGATGCTTGGATTAAAGGATCCGACGGAAGGAACGGTTTCTATATTTGGAAAGAGTCCAAAGCATAGGGACGTTCGTAATAGCTTCGGTGCGATGTTACAAGAAGTAAGTGTCATTGATAGCATTACAGTAGAAGAGGCAATTGAGTTATTCCGTAGTTATTATACGAATCCGGTAGCGAAAGAAACGTTGCTACAGTTATCAAATTTAGAATCAGAGCGAAAGCAAAGATGTGAGAAATTATCAGGTGGTCAAAAGAGAAGGTTAAATTTTGCGCTCGCACTTGCAGGAAATCCAGATTTGCTATTTTTAGATGAGCCGACAGTTGGGATGGATATTACGTCTCGAAGAACGTTTTGGGAAACAATTCGAAAGCTAGCAAGTGAAGGGAAAACAATTATTTTAACAACGCACTATTTAGAAGAAGCGGATGCATTGGCGAATCGTATTTTATTGTTTGCGAATGGAAAGATTATCGCAGACGGTACGCCAGACGAGATGAAAGCGACGATTTCACGAAAAACAATTACGTTTTATTCGAAGGAAAGTATTCCTGCAAAATTACTAAAAGAATTACCAAATGTAACAGAAGTACAGTCAAACGAAGGGCACTTCACTTTAACAACCGAAGATACAGATGCAACTTTAAAAGCAATTTATCAAAAGAACTTACCTGTAACAAATATTTCAGTTGAACGTGGAAGTCTTGATGAAGCATTTGAACAGTTTGTCGCAAATCAGAAGGGGGAGATCGCATGAAAGCTTTATGGATGCAATGCAAAATAGAAATTTTACGTACGTTCCGCAATAAATTATTTATCTTTTTCTCATTATTAATGCCAGTTATGTTTTACTACATTTTCACAAATGTTATTCAAGTGCCACAAAATGGAGATGCGTGGAAAGCACATTATTTAATCTCAATGGCGACGTTTAGTATTGTAGGGACGGCACTTTTTAGTTTCGGTGTAAGGATTTCTCAGGAAAAGGGGCAAGGGTGGACACATTTGTTGAAAATTACACCACTTCCAGAGGGAGCGTATATAACAGCAAAGATTATTGCTCAAACAGTAGTGAATGCTTTTTCAATCTTAGTTATCTTTATCGCAGGAATATTAATTAATCATGTTGAGTTAACGGTAGGGCAATGGATTGGTGCTGGATTGTGGTTGTTGTTAGGAGTGACACCATTTTTAGCGTTAGGAACAGTAATAGGTTCTATTAAGAAGGCGGATGCAGCAGCGGGTTTAGCAAATATTTTAAATATGAGTTTAGCTGTAATTGGCGGTCTATGGATGCCGATCGAAGTATTCCCGAAAATATTAAGATCTATCGGTGAATGGACACCAACATATCATTTCGGAAGCGGTGCATGGGATATTGTAGCTGGAAAATCAGTTGGTTGGGAAAATATCGCGGTATTAGGAGGTTATTTCCTTATATTTGTTGTAGTATCAATATATATAAGAAAAAGACAGGAAGCGGTATAAATGATAGAGAAGAAGAGGATTGAGATTTTTCCGAAACATATGGGTTTCTTCCCGTATATGTGGCTTGTATATTTAGCATTTCCGATTTATGCACTTGTACAAGAGGAAGGTTCGAGGTTAATGTTTGGGGCCGGTATGCTAATACTGTTTGTACTAGCATATCGGCAGTTGTATTTTGTTACAAAAATGTTCGCAATGTGGGCTTGTATGCAAATGATTATTGCTTTGGTATTTAGTTTTTTCTATAGCCCGTATCTTATTTTTTTATGCTTTTTTACATCAAATGCTATAGCGTTCGCACCTACGAAAAAAATATTTCGTATATTATTGGTTCTATTAGTTGTAACGCTTATAACATTTGTATATGGCGCTGGTTTTTCACTTACAAGCTTTATAAATACTGTCCCGATGCTTATTTTGATGCTTGTTGCGCCTTTTGGTATGCGTAATTTTAATCAAAAAAAGATATTGAGGAATCAATTAAACGAAGCAAACGAACAAATTAAGGACTTAGTAAAACGTGAAGAACGGCAGCGGATTGCAAGAGATCTTCATGATACGTTAGGACATACGTTGTCACTCATTACTTTAAAAAGTCAGCTCGTGGAGAAGTTAATTGTAAAAAATCCGGAGCGTGCAAGTACGGAAGCGAAGGAAATTACACAAACATCTCGCACTGCTTTAAAGCAGCTAAGGGAATTAATTTCTGATATGCGTATGATTACAGTAGAAGAAGAAATCGAGCAAATAAAAGCGATCTTACAAGCTGCCAATATCGAATTAGAGGTGAAGCAGGAAGCAAGTGCGAGTTCGTTATCACCCATTGAACAAAATATTTTAGGGATGTGTTTACGTGAGGCTGTGACGAATGTTGTAAAGCATAGTAAGGCAACACGTTGCACAGTTTCTGTACTGGAATCACAAGGTGAATTAACTTTGACAGTAGAAGATAACGGAATCGGTTTAGCAGATCAAAATCACGATGGAAATGGCATTCGTGGTATGAAGGAGCGCATCGCTCTTATTGATGGTTTTGTTGAACTAGGTACGATCAATCCAGGGACACTATTAATAGTAAAAGTTCCAGTTGTTATTCGAACAGGAAAAGATGAGGTGAGGGCATGATTCGAATTATTATTGCAGAAGATCAGCGGATGCTTCGTGGTGCATTAGGGGCTTTACTTGATCTAGAAGATGATATTGAAGTCATTGGACAAGCGGCGAACGGGGAAGAGGCACTAAAACTAATTGAATCGTTAAAGCCGGATGTAAGCATTATGGATATTGAAATGCCAATTCAAAGCGGATTAGATGTTGCAGAAACTTTAAAGAAAGAAAAATCAGCATGCAAAGTAATGATTTTAACAACATTTGCACGCCCTGGATATTTTGAAAGAGCTATAAAGGCTGGCGTGCACGGATATTTATTAAAAGATAGCCCAAGTGAAGATTTAGCTGCATCGATTCGTAATGTAATGAAAGGAAAGCGAGAGATCTCTCAAGATTTAATGTTCGGCTTATGGCAGGAGCAAAATCCGTTATCAGATCGCGAAAAAGAAGTATTGTTACTTGCGAAAGAAGGAAAGACGGCAAATGAAATTGCGAAGGCACTTTATCTTTCACCTGGCACAGTGCGTAATTATATTTCTGAAGTATTAGCGAAGCTTGATGCAAAAAATAGAATTGAGGCAATTACAATTGCGGAAGAAAAGGGATGGATATGAAAAGAAGTTTACCTATGAATGGTAAACTTCTTTTTCTTATAGACAACGGTTTTACTAGGGAATTCCATCTCAATTGAAACGCTGGGAATTTGAAGTGTAGTACGTAATATAGATTTTACTTCATTTTTCGACAAAAAATTTGTTATAGTAAGATTAGGTTGTTGGTCTAAATTTTGGACAACATTACCACTAACAGTTATAATTACTCCATTTTTATCTACTTTTACAATAAGATCTTGACCATATACTTTATAGTTTTTGTAAGTTTGTGCAAGGCGAACTTCGGTTTGATTTTCCTTTATTTCTTTATTTGTAGGTTCGGAATCTACATTCATTTCAGCTGTCACTCACTCTTGTTGAGCTTAGCCTCTTTTATCTCATCTTTTAAATACTTTTTCGCTATATTTTTTTGTATTATTTTGAGGTTGTGTTAATTTTTTAATCGTTAAACGAGGCTGAGCAATCTCAACTTTCACTTTGTTTTTGTCTAATTCTGGGATGTGAATAGCTTTTGCTGATAAAGGACAAAGAATACCGAATGTAACGAAAGCACGGACAAGTTTTCTATAATTTATCTATAAAACGTCTAATCTATTATTGTATGTGAGATGAATTGTATGGAAAATTTGCCGAATTTTATATATATTATGCATTATTTCATGTCAAAAATTGTCGAATTCACATTATTGTAGTGGTATGACAACTTAACAAATTAGATTGTTATAATGGGATGGTGAGTAAGTATGCACGCAGAAAAATTAGGAAATGAAATTAAGAAAATTAGGACGATGAGAGGATTAACACAAAAACAGTTATCCGAGAACATATGTCATCAATCGGAAGTGAGTAGAATTGAATCGGGCGCGGTATACCCAAGTATGGATATATTGCAAGGTATCGCAGCAAAATTACAAGTTCCCATTATTCATTTTTATGAGGTACTCATTTATTCTGATATTGAGAGGAATAAGCAGTTAAAAGATCAAATTATTATGCTTTGTAAGCAAAAGAAATATAAAGAAATTTATAATAGAGTATGGAATGAGTTGAAAAAGGAAGAATATCACCCCGAGCTTCAGCAATTTCTTCAATGGCAATATTATGTAGCTGCTTACATATTGAAAAAAATCGATTACGAATATTGTATTTTAGAATTAAAGAAATTGCTCAATCAACAATTGGCAGGAATAGATGTATATCAGAGTCTTTATATTGAAAACGCAATTGCAAACATTTATGCTGAAAATGGCTATTTGAAGAAGGCTATTGATTTATTTGAAAATATATTAAAACAATTAGAGGCATTGCATGATAATAAAGAATTTGATGTGAAGGTGAGACATAATCATGCAAAAGCATTATTCTCAGATAATCAATACGAAGAAGCGCTTTGTCACGCAAATAGAGCTATTGAACTATCGTGTCAAATTAATAGTATGACATTAATTGGACAGTTATACTTTCGAAAAGGTCAATGCCTAGCAAAGCTAGGGTGTGATAGAGCGGAAATTGAAGATGCTTACGAAAAAGCGTGCTTCTTTTTTGATATATTAGGAAACCATACGTTAAAAGAATCAATTATAAAAAAAATGAAGAAATGAAAAGGACCTAAAAAACAAATATGCATAATTGCATAATATATGGATAAAATTTCATGATATATTTAAATAAAAAATGCGGGTGATGGAATATGAAGAAACTACTTATTGGTAGTATATTAACGTTAGCGATGGCATGGGGTATTTCATTAGGAGATACAGCATTAGAGAAAAGTCAAATAATTTCTCACAGTGATCAAGAGGTACAATTAGCTGGAGAGATACCTTATGAATATTAAAAACAACCGTCTTACTTAGACGGTTGTTTTTTTGTGGAGTAATCTCCAAACGTCTTTACTAGAAACTGGCTTGCTAATAAGGAATCCTTGAATGTGGTCACAGTTTTGTTCATATAAAAACTTCCATTGTTCTTCCGTCTCTACACCTTCTGCAATAACTTCTAAATTTAGTTCTTTAGATAGTGTAATGATGGAGGAGATAATCGCTTCCTCTAAAGGACTATTTGTAATTCCGCAAATAAACTCTCGAGCAATTTTTAATGTGTTGATTGGATATTTTGTTAAATAAGCTAAAGAACTATAACCAGTTCCGAAGTCATCGATTGAAATTTGAATACCGAGATTTTGAAGCTGTTCTAGTTTGGAAATGACAGATTGATTTTGATTAATTGCGATACTTTCTGTGATTTCGATATCTAGTGCTTCAGGTTTGAGTTCGGTTTCTTCTAACACTTTTGAAATAGTAGGGATTAAATTTGCATGATTAAATTGAACAACAGATAAATTCACACCAACTTTTAAGTGAGAAAACCCTTGATTATGCCATCTTTTTGCCTCTAAGCAAGCGGTACGTAAAATCCAATTTCCGAGTTCAATAATAAATCCAGTTTCCTCCGCTAGAGGAATGAATTGGACAGGAGATACGATGCCGAGTTTTGGATGGTTCCAACGAATTAACGCTTCAAAACCGATAATTTGTTTTGTTGCTGTACTTACTTGTGGCTGGTATTCAAGGAAAAATTCATTTTGTTGTAATGCTTTTGTAAGTTCGCCTTCTAAGAAGTGGATCTCATTTTGGGCGATACTTATTTCTTTTGAGAAGAAAACAAATCTGTTTTTTCCATTTGCTTTCGCGCGATACATAGCTATATCAGCATTTTTCATTAATTCTGTTACATCTGTTCCATAATCAGGGTACATTGCAATTCCGATACTCGGTGTAATAGACAGTTCTTCATCTTTAATGAAGAATGGTTTGTTTAAAATGGTTAAAATTTGTTCAGCTATAAAAGCTGCACTTTTCTCTGAGTACATATCTGGTAATAGAATTGTAAACTCATCTCCACCTTGGCGAGCAACGACATCCTTTGAACGCAAACAACTGCGTAATCTTTTTGCTACTTCAATTAATAATAGATCTCCGACATCGTGACCAAGTCTATCGTTTATTTTTTTGAATCGATCTAAATCAAGGAACATGACGGCAACATCATTCGCGCTAGTTTGAGCTGTATTTAAAATGTTTTTTAAATCTTTTTCGAACTTTCGGCGATTTGGTAATCCAGTAAGTGCATCATGAAAGGCTAAATGTTCTACTTGTTTTTGCTTTTCATATAAAGTTGTAATATCACGTGCTATACCGAACATCCCAACAACTTCTTTGTTTATGAAAGTAGGGATGAGTGTAATATGAAGGTAATAGTAATAGCCTTCTTTTTCTTTTGTGCGAACTTCTAAAGTTTGTGGTCTACCTTCTTTTGTCATTTGTAAAGATTTTCTTAGTAGATCATGGTCTTTTGAGTCAATAAAGTGTAGAAGAGAATAGCTTTCTACTTCACAATAGTAGGCAGTAAATAAGCTTTCACAAGCTGTATTAGATTTTTGGAAAATACCATCCATATTTAAAGAGAAAACGGCATCAGGATGATCTTCGAACAACGATTTATAGCGTTGTTCACTCTTTGATAACGCAGATGCACCTTCTTCTACTTTGCCTTCTAGTTGTGTAGTCAACTGTTCGTATGTATCGATTAGTGCTTGATTATCTTTCCACATGTAAAGTTGTCGTAGGAATAATAAGATGAGTGATAATACTAGACCGATTAACATGAACTTATCATCCCAAGGTTGAATAAGAATAAAGGAAAAGGTAATGATTATACTAAAATAAGGTAATATAAAGCGTACATAATCAAATCGATAATATTTCGTTTTCGTTTCATGCTGCATTGGTTTATCTAAAATGTATAGTATGGATGATAAACCGATTAATAAAATCGAAGCAGTATGTATTAAGTAAGAGACTTCAGAAGAAGTTTTCATCCCTGCGTTTAATTGGAACAGATGTATATATCCGTACACAAGTATGATAGTAAAGCCGATAATTAATGAAATTCTGCTAGCAGAATATTGTTCTCGTCTATAGAGGCTAATAACGGCGTAAATTACTAATGCCTGTGCAATAAAGTATCCAATTAAAACCCAGTGATCGGTAGTTAACATACGAAAGCTTGAGAGGTCTAAAATAAAAGTTAAGGTGAAATAAATATTCATAATAACAATAAAGATGCTATCGAATGAAAATTGAGCAAGACCTTTAATAGAGTAATGTTTTATGAATTTGATAGCAAACCCAGAAAAGAGCAAAATATATTGTATGATGAAAAAGGGTAGTGCCTTATATGAGAATATAACTTGGTCATATATAGAAAGTGAATGAAGAAATAAAGTTATTTCCATAGTTAGTCCGCATATACAAGTGCATAGTAATAAAACCCAAAATAATTTATCACTACGCCTCATTTTCTTAATAGCTTTATATAAGCAATAGCAAGAAAAGAGTGCAGCAAAACAAAATAAGAAGAGAATTCCAATTTCTTTTATATTCAAGTCCTTAGGGATAAGAAATATCCAAAGGAAAAATATGGTTATATATATTGCGACAAAGTGTACATATTTTTTTTGATTAATCATATTATGACTCCGTTTCAATAAAGTTGAATCACAGGTGGAAAATGCTAATTCCAATCATAGCATATAAAATAGGGTGTTTTTTACTAAAAAAATTACTTTTTTTGAAAAAAATAGCTCAACATTACAA
>NZ_BOQB01000255.1 GCF_018332475.1 Bacillus sanguinis
GCATGTGGTAGGACCCCTAAATAAAAATAACGGCATAAACCCCTTAAATAACCGATTTTTCCTAACTAGCACTATATTAAAATTGTTAGTAAAATATTCCATTTATCTAATAATTTGTTATAATCGTATTTAATAAGAATTATTGTTAGTATTTTACAAATTTATGATGTATTCTCCTATCCAAAAAATAAAACATAATGCTACAAAGCCAACAAGATTTATCATTACTTCCTTTTTTGTAGGTCTGTCTCTAAATATAAAAGCGGATAAAAACAATAAAAACGCCATTCCATACAACCACCAAACTGTACGAGATATGCTAAACAACCCTATAGACAGTGCAACTACAATAATTACGTAAATACGTTCATTTTTTGAAGTAATCTTACCAAACATATTGACTCCTACCTCCTATTTTTAGAAAATAATTACTTTTCAGAGAATGACTGTATAATATATTGTATTAAATTTCTTATACAAATGAAAGGGGATTATTATGAAAAAAACATTATTAGCAGGAAGTTCATTGGTTTTATTACTAAGCTCAGGGTTTGCATTTAGTTCAACAACGCAAGCAGCAGAGAACAAGGAAGGAAATTCACCTGCAGTTTCTTACAACCAGGATGTATCAAAAGAAAATAGAGCAATTGATATTAGTTCATTACCTCAACAAGATTTAGACTCTTTATTCCTAAATGGACAAGCTCCCTTTAATCCAATAACACCTAAAGATTCGGATCAAATTCAATATGTTCACCCCACAGCTGGTACATTCAACTGGAAATATGTAACGACAACTTATGGAAACAATGTATTTTATAATGCCTCATATCGTTTTATGGTTAACGCAGCTATAGCAGGTTTAGGTGCTGGGGTTATAGCGAAAATCGGAAATACGTTTGCTTCTGGTGTAGCTGGGTATGTAATAGGTGGACTATCTCTTCCTAAAAGTAAAAACTATTGGTGGACTGTACAAAAATGGCAGGATCAAGATGCATACAATGTTTATATTAAATACAACATTAAAGTTTATTCTGATTCTGGACGTACAAAATTAGTTGATTCTTATACCGAGCAATTTGCACAAAGATATAGATAAAACCATTGCCGTAAAATATATTAAAGACTAACTATTAAATGGGTTTGCTTGTTTTCAAAATAAGCAAACCCTTCCCTATAAAACTACTTTTATTTTTTATATCACTTAAATTAGGAATCACAGTATAAACCACTTAATTTAGTCCCTCATATTTCCAAACGTTGACCAAAAAATGAAAATATGGTATGTTTACTTTAGATTAGTTATATATTGAATGCATATTCAGTATATATAAAGTATAGTACTTAACTGAATTGCATAAACTAAAAAAGACGAGATGCTGTCAACATCCCGTCTCATAACTGCTACTGTCAAGGTGGCTGTTATTATGCATTATCTTTTTCTTTTAGACCCACGCTTGTACTTTGGTCGGTGAAGCGCGGGTTTTTTGTTGTCTTTTTTTTCGAATTGCTTTTTCAGTGCGTATGCTGAAACCTCACGCACAACTGCTCTTGCAATTTCTTTTAAAAGTTCGAACAAAAATTCCATGTTATATCACCCCCTTTCCTTCCAAATGGAAAGAAGGGATAATAACAAGCCCACCTTCACACGATATACAGTTATACTTCTATTTTACCATACTTCAACAATCTAAAATAGAAAATCTGTCCAATTTTAGTCTGTATATAATCTTTTAGTTAAGGAGTTTTATAAGAATTTAGTTTACTATAATCTGAATATGTATACTGTATTTCTTGGATTTTTCATAATTGACCTTAGTTTCATATGCTATTTTTTGAGAATATAATTTCAAATAAAACGCCCTTGTAATTATCCGCTTTATTTTCCT
>NZ_BOQB01000256.1 GCF_018332475.1 Bacillus sanguinis
CAAATCACTCCAACTACTTATATACATGCATCCAATCTTTATATAAAAAGATTTTTGAATATTTTTTCAACTTATACTTGTCAAACATTGTCAATTTATATTAAAATAACAACAACATACAAAATATTTAGTCTTTTCAGAAAAGATGGAGGGATAGCCATGAAGAATCCACTTCTTCGCATTGAAAACTTACAGACTTCCTTTCGCATACAAGATCAATATCATGCCGCAGTTGATAATGTTTCGTTAACTGTCCATGAAAATGAAATTGTCGCGATAGTTGGTGAATCAGGTTGCGGAAAAAGTGCACTCGCCCTTTCTATTATGCGACTGCATAATGAAGCAAATACAAAATTACAAGGGCAGGTTAACTATAGAGATAAGGATTTATTAACTATGTCAGCCGCAGAGATAAACAAAGTACGCGGATCAAACATCGGCATGATTTTCCAAGAACCTCTTACAGCGCTCAATCCGCTTATGACGGTTGGCAAACAAATTGAAGAAAATTTAAATTACCACACAAACCTTTCAAAAACAGAAAAAAAAGAACGCACCTTAGAACTACTCCATCAAGTTGGTATTCCCAAACCAGAACTTACATATAAACAATACCCACACGAATTATCTGGCGGAATGAGACAAAGAATTGTTATCGCAATTGCAATTGCTTGTAAGCCAGGGCTCATTATTGCCGATGAGCCGACAACTGCACTTGACGTAACCATCCAAGCACAAATTCTAGAACTATTAAAATCTATTCAAGAACAAACAAAAATGGGCGTCATCTTAATCACACACGACCTAAGTGTTGTTGCTGAAACAGCTGATCGCGTCGTTGTAATGTATGCAGGCCAAATTGTGGAAACAGGAAAAGTGGAAGAGATTTTTAATAATCCTCTTCATCCGTATACTCGTTCCCTATTAAACTCAATCCCATCTGCATATGCTGAAAAAGAAAAATTGCATGTAATTCAAGGGGTTGTACCGACATTAGCTAAATTACCTCGTACAGGTTGTCGCTTCCAAGCACGTATTCCATGGATTAGACCTGATCAACATGAAGAAAATCCAATCCTACATGAAGCAAAACCAGACCATTGGGTACGTTGTACTTGCTACAAGCATTTCAACTTCCAAGATAAGAAAGGAGATGACGTAACTCATGGCACTGCTTAAAGTAGAAGATTTAAAAGTACACTTTCCAATTAAAGGTGGTTTCTTCGGTCGTACATTAGATTACGTGCGTGCTGTCGATGGTGTAAGTTTTGAATTGCAACCTGGTGAAACATACGGAATCGTTGGTGAATCAGGAAGTGGCAAATCAACAACTGGAAAAGCAATTATGCATTTAACGAAGGCAACAGAGGGTAGCATTCATTTTAATAATAGAGATTTAACAAAGTTAAGTCGCTCTGAGCTACGTGAACAACGAAAAGATATTCAAATGATTTTTCAGGACCCATATTCATCATTAAATCCGAAGAAACGTGTTCTCGACATTATTGCTGAGCCCCTTCGAAATTTTGAGAAGCTCTCACCTGATGAAGAACGTAGAGCAGTTCAAGAATATCTTGATAAAGTTGGTCTAAATCCAGAGTCAATTTATAAATATCCACATGAATTTTCCGGTGGGCAAAGGCAGCGGATTGGTATTGCACGCGCTCTTACATTAAAACCGAAGCTTATTATCGCTGATGAACCTGTATCTGCGCTTGACGTCTCTGTACAGGCTCAAGTATTAAACTTCTTGCAAGATTTACAAGCTGAGCTCGGACTAACGTACTTATTCATTAGTCATGATTTAGGTGTAATTCGTCATATGTGTGATCGTATCGGTGTTATGTATCGCGGACGTATTGTCGAAGAAGCAACTAGTGCAGAAATATATAGTAATCCGCAACATATTTATACGAAGCGCCTAATATCAGCTATTCCTGATATTCGTCCAGAAAATCGAGAAAAACAAAGTAAACTACGACGCGAAGTAAATACGGAATACGAAAAATCTTATGAAAACTACTTTAATGAAGATGGTCGTGCTTACGATTTAAAACCAATCTCGCCAACACACCGGGTGGCATTACCATAAGGGAGTGATAAAACATGTGGAAATTTATACTACGTCGATTATTAGTTATGATACCGCAATTATTCTTATTAAGTATTCTCGTATTCGCACTTGCGAAAGCGATGCCCGGTGATGCTTTAACGGGTAGATCAATGGATCCAAGTGCCGATCCAAAAGTAATTGAAGAGCAAAGAGAACGACTCGGGTTAAATGATCCTATTACAACACAATATGTACGTTGGATTACAAACGTTGCTCAAGGTGATTTTGGTGTTTCTACTACACATAAGCTTCAAGTTACAGATTTGTTAGGTGAACGTCTTGGAAACACAATCACATTATCGCTTGCTATTTTAATTCTTACGTATTTAATTGCTATCCCACTCGGTATTATAAGTGGTCGTTGGAATAACTCATGGATGGATCGAATTATTACACTATACAACTATCTTGGCTATGCAACACCATTATTTATTTTTGCACTAGTAATGCTCTTTGTATTCGGTTTTCAACTTGCTATCTTCCCAACTGGAGGTAGTGTAGACCCACAAGTAACTGAAGGTACCTTCGCCTATTACATGAGCAAATTAAATCATCTCCTGCTACCTGCAATATGTGGTGCACTTATTGGAACTGTTAGTACAGTCCAATATTTAAGAAGTGAAATTATTGATACAAAAATTAAAGATTTTGTACGCACAGCTAGAGCAAAAGGTGTACCAGAATCAAGAATTTATTCTAGGCATATTTTACGTAACTCTTTCTTACCAATTGCGGCTTTTTTAGGTTATGAAATTACTGGTTTAATTGGTGGATCAATCTTCTTAGAAAGCATATTTAGTTATCCTGGACTCGGCCAACTCTTTATGCAATCTATCACGCAGCGTGACTTTAGCGTTATTACTTCTTTAGTAATGCTTACTGGTTTTGCAACGTTACTTGGAACACTCCTTTCTGACATTATTCTAAGCATCGTTGACCCACGAATTCGAATTGATTAATAGAAAGGAGCAGACGTTATGTTAGCAAATCCTGAAAAACAAACAAACACAATTCAATATGAAAAAAGTCCATCAGGTTTCTCTATTATGTGGAGAGAGTTTCGTAAAGATAAATTAGCAATGTTCTCACTTGTCTTTCTTACCCTTCTACTACTAAGTATCTACATCTCATCCTTTATTATGAAGCAGGAGGATATTGTACGAGTTGATTTATTCGCCATTTATTCTCCCCCTTCTGCTGAGCATTGGTTAGGAACAGATTATGGAGGACGTGACATTTTTGGACAACTTATGATTGGAACCCGAAATTCATTTACAATTGGACTAGTCATTACAGCAATTACTTGTTTTGTTGGGATGACTATCGGCCTAATTGCTGGTTACTTTGGTGGAAAAATTGACAATATGATTATGCGTATTATTGATTTCATTATCGTTCTACCATTTCTAATGCTAGTTATCGTATTTATTACGATTGTTCCAAAATTCAATGTTCTTACATTCATTTTGATTATGAGTATGTTCTTATGGACTGGGAAAGCTCGTTTAATCAGATCTAAAACATTAGCTGAAAAAGAATTAGATTACGTATCAGCTTCAAAAACATTAGGAACACCACATTGGAAAATCATAACTTTCCAATTGTTACCTAATTTAAGTTCCATTATTATCGTAAGTGTCACATTAAACCTTGCTGGGAATATCGGCATCGAATCTGGTCTAACATTTTTAGGATTCGGTCTCCCAGAAAGTACACCGAGTCTAGGCACACTCGTTAGTTATGCCAGAAACCCTGATGTATTACAGGAAAAATGGTGGATTTGGTTACCCGCATCAATCATGATTTTAGTATTGATGTTGAGTATAAATTTTATCGGCCAAGCGCTACAACGTGCAGCTGATGCAAGACAAAGAAAAGGTTAAGGGGTGGAGAATCTATGAATAAACCAAAATTTTTCAAAGTATTAAGTACACTGGCTGTTTCAACTTTATTACTTTCCGCATGTGGCGGTAACGGTGAATCTAAAAACACAAGTAGTCAGAAAAAAGTAGAAACGAGTAAATTTGCTACTTTAACAAAAAATGATAAAAAGGAAATACAAGATGGCTCTCTTACATACGGTCTTGTATCAGATACACCGTTCGGTGGAATCTTAAACCGTGTCGTATATGAAAAACAACCTGATTGGGAAATCATCTCAATCTTCGATGATTCATTACTATGGACAGATAAAAACTGGGAAATTAACAATGAAGGCCCAGCTAAATTTAAAATTTCAGAAGACGAAAAAACAATTACAATTTCAATTAAAGATAACGTAAAATGGCATGATGGTAACCCGGTTACCGCTGAAGATTTAGAATTTGCATACCTTACTATTGGTCACCCGAAATATGAAGGTGCTCGCTATTCGAAACAAATGCCTCTTATTGAAGGAATGGAAGATTACCATGCTGGAAAAGCTGACAAAATCTCTGGTGTAAAAGTAATTGATCCAAAAACAATTTCTATCACATATAAAGCACCAAATCCGTCTATGAAAACTGGAATTTGGGCAACACCTCTACACAAAAAATATTTAGGTGACGTACCGGTTGAAAAATTAGCTGAATCTGATAAGGTTCGTAAAAACCCAATTGGATTTGGACCATTTAAAGTGAAAAAAATCGTTCCAGGTGAAGCTGTTGAATTCGAGCGCTTCGATGATTATTGGGGCGGAAAACCTAAATTAAAAAATATTACATTAAAAGTTGTTAACCCATCTGTTGTGAACGCTTCATTAAAGAATGGTGATATTGATATCGCTGAAGTTACTGCAGATCAATATCCGAACGTAAGTAAATTAAAAAACACACAATTAATTGGACAAACTGACTTATACTATAGCTATATCGGTTTTAAATTTGGACGCTTTGACAAAGACAAAAAAGAGAGTGTAATGGATAACGCTAAATTTAAAGACGTAAAATTACGCCAAGCAATGGCATATGCAATCGATCGTCAAGAGATTGGTGATAAACTATATCACGGACTTCGTTTCCCTGCCAACTCACCAATTCCACCATCTTTACCTAAGTTCCATAACAATAAAGTTGGTGCATACGATAAAGATTTAGAGAAAGCTAAAAAATTATTAGATGAAGCTGGATATAAAGACAAAAATGGCGATGGTTTCCGGGAAGATCCAACAGGAAAAGAGTTTAAAGTCAATTTCTTAGCAATGAGTGGTAGTGACACAAGTGAACCACTGGCAAAACATTTTATTCAGTCTTGGAAAGATATCGGCTTAAAAGCAGAACTTGTTGATGGCCGTTTACACGAATTTAACTCCTTCTACGACATGATTGAAAACGATGATCCAAAAGTTGATGTTTTCTCTGGTGCATGGGGTACAGGTTCTGATCCAGATCCTTCTGGAATTTGGGCAAAAGGTGCGAAATTTAACAATGGCCGCTGGGTAAATGATGAAAATACAAAATTATTAGAAGAAGGTATTTCTGCAAAAGCTATGGATGATAAATACCGTACAGATGTATACAATAAATGGCAAAAACTCATCCACGATGAAGTACCATTAATACCTCTTCATTACAAATTTGAATTAAAAGGTATTAATAACCGCGTGAAAAACTATGACATCGCTCCTGGTGCAAAATTAACTTGGAAAGACGTTACAGTAACAAGCGATAAAGCAGAAACAGAGAAATAAGAAAATAGCTCCTGGCGCTAAGTACATGCCAGGAGCTATTTTTCATTTATAATCCTTCTTTTACTATTGATAACAATCAATTCCTTCCCTACTCTACTATTAAAAGATTTGATGAATCATCTTTATTACAACAGCTAACGTCACAGATGCAGCAAATCCTCCTAAACAAATAAGACCGACACCTTGGCTATATGATAAATTTTGAAGTGCTTTCATCTTTTTCATCCTCCCTATCTTCCCTTCGTTATTTTTATTTTACCAATGGAATAATTTTCATAACATCGATTTTTCTGACAATAAACTTACAAATTTGTAAGTTAACAATTTCTCTTTAAACTTATATATCTAGTATGCCCACCCACTCTACCTTTATACGCAAAAAAAGACCTCGAATTATATCAAGGTCTTAGTTACATTCTATTTCGTTTTACTTTATAATCATCACCGGGCATTTCACACGCTTTGCTATTTTATGACTTACACTACCAAGCACCATCTCTTGTAGTGTATTTAGCCCTCTACTCCCAGCAATAACAAGATCTATATCTCCTGTATTTACATATTGAACAATCGTATCTCCTGGATCGCCATGTAATATCGTAATTTTATAAGAAATGTTCTCTTTCTTTAATAAACCTTCAATCTCTTTTAATTTATCTTTTCGACTAGCTGACACTGTTTCTAAATCTGTTTGACCTTGTATAATATCTGACTTTGCCGTTCTATTATCAACTACGTACACAACTTCAACATTTGTTTCTTCGTTAAATTTTGCAATATGTGTCGCGTGCTCTGCTGCTCGAAGTGCATGTTCAGAACCATCACATGCTAATATAATTTGTTTATACATATGCTGAATCCCCTTTTCGTTATCCTACCCGTATTATATAATAAAGCCCCCTAAAAAGGAGGCTTCTAACTAGCAATTCTTTTATTATACGTAGCTAAATTTGTAACAAGTTTTGCGCTACGTTCATTTAATCCTGTTATACTTACTTTCACACCACTTTGTTCATACTTCATGATAACTTTATCAATTGATGCCACTGCTGAATCGTCCCATACGTGTGCGTGGGTAAAATTCATTTCAATTTCTTTTACATCTTCATTGAATGAAAAGTTATTTATAAAATCTGCCGTAGATGCAAAGAAAAGTTGACCGTGAATTTCGTATATTTTCTTATTTTCAATATATAAATGTTTCACGTGAATCTTTGCCATATTGAATGCAAATAACACAGCACTAATTACTGTCCCAATGACTACACCTAATCCTAAATTGTGAGTAATAAGAACGACCACTACTGTTACGATCATAACGAATGCATTCCCTTTTGGTACTTTATGAATCGTTGCTACAGAGTTCCAATCAAATGTCCCGATTGAAACCATAATCATAACTGCAACTAAAGCTGCCATCGGAATATGAACAACATAATCACCTAAAACGAATAGTAATACGATTAAAAATCCTCCCGCTACAAACGTCGATAATCGTCCGCGTCCACCTGATTTAATATTAATAACAGATTGACCAATCATTGCACAACCTGCCATTCCTCCGAAGAAACCAGCGACAATGTTTGCAATGCCTTGACCGCGTGCTTCCTTATGTTTATTACTTTCCGTATGCGTCATATCATCTAAAACTGAAGCTGTTAATAATGACTCTAATAAACCGATAATTGCAAGCATAACTGCGTACGGTAAAATAATCCCTAATGTCTCAAGTGTAAAAGGCACGTCTGGAATACTAAAGAACGGTAATTCTTTCGGCAGGCTTCCCATATCCCCTACTGTTTTTAATTGTAATCCACTCATAAGTGCAATACTTGTCACGATGATAATTGCAATAAGTGTGGACGGTACAGCCGTCGTAATACGTGGAAATACATATATAATTGCAAGTCCTAATGCGACAAGCGCGTACATTTGCCAAGTTGCATTTTTAAACTGCGGCAATTGCGCTGTAAAAACTAAAATCCCAAGTGCATTTAAAAAACCACTCATAACTGATTTCGGAACAAACTTCATAAATGAGCTCAGTTTGAACACGCCAAAAATAATTTGGACAATACCTGTTAATATTGTTGTAGCAAATAAATATTGTAAACCGTGATCTTTAACGAGTGTTACCATTAATAATGCCATTGCACCTGTTGCAGCTGAAATCATCCCAGTTCTTCCACCAACAAATGAAATGGTAACTGCAATACAAAAGGCTGCGTATAGCCCAACGGTCGGATCCACGCCTGCAATAACGGAGAAAGCGATCGCTTCAGGAATTAATGCTAAAGCAACGACAATTCCTGATAACACGTCCCCTCTCACATTGGAGAACCAATCATTTTTTATTGTTTGAAACAAAATACCACTCCTCTACTCTTTTATCATTTGATTTTCTCCATAAGAAAATCTAAGCCGACTGCACGAAGGTTATTATATAACGAGTAGAGGATTTTGTGCTATGTAAAAGTTTCCTAAAGAAAAAGGCACTACCTTAGTAGCGCCCTTATTCATTATATTAATGTCCACCGTGTCCTTGACCACCTTCTTGTACAATCTCTAACCTCTCATCCAATATACCTTGTGTTTCAAATGAAATATCACTCGTACTTCCTAATAAGAAACCGTGATTATACGGTCCAAGCGTTGGGTCATCTTTAAAATTTGGTTGAATACTAGCAAGGAAGTCATACACTGGTTGTGAAGCTTTACCTTCTTCTAACAATACAACAGGTGCGTGTTTACCCATATGTGAAAATGGTGCTCCTGCAACTGCTAAGTCTGGTGTTTCGCTTGAAACAAATGATAAACCGTGGCCTGGTTTTGTGAACCCCCAACCAAATTTCGTTCTCTCATCTTTAAACTTCGCAAATGCAACCGAATTTTCTGTTGGAGTTTCCCCGCTAATACGCGTTACTTTCCCGTATTTGCTTAACTCTTTTTCTACTGCTTTTGAAATAATTTTTTCTGGCCCTAATACATATATATTCGCTTTATCTTTTCTCATCTTTAATGCCTCGATCGTTGCTTCTGGCACTTTATTCTTTTCTGTATAGAGTAGTGGTTCTGGCATATGAGAAATCCAGTTTACAGCTGGTGTTGTATATAATCGTCCCTCTTCTTCAGACGAACCGATAATAACACTATTTGGGTAGCTTCCTGTTATATCGGCATATTCTTTATCCACATCTTTAGCAAATGTAGCTGGATCCGTTTCCTTTATTTGCTTTACTTTATAATCTTTTAATTGCTCAAGGATAGATGCACTGACATCCCCCATCACCATAATTTGTGTTCCATCTTTCGTTCCGAGCGGATTTAATCGTTTTATTTCTTTTAACGTCATTTCGGGTACCTTTTCTTTTTCTATAAATAAGATAGGCCCGTTGTTTGGATGGTGAATAAGATCGGCACTTGCAATACTTAATTGCCACTCGTTTACTGGTACTAAAATAATAGCGCCTGGCCGATTCTCTTTATGCGTTGCTGGCCATATCGTTTGCGAAGTTAATACTGCCATTTGCAGCGGATCGTTTGTGTTTAATCTCGTTACATTTTTTAAGCTTGTCGTTAATAAATCATTCGATGCACCTTCGTTCATTTCTTTCGGCGCAGTTACCTCCTGATTCATTTGCACTTCCTTTTGCTCTGTTTTTTTCTCTTCTTTCGATTCGTGATTTTTATGATCCGTTTTCGTTTGCCCACAAGCCGTAAGACCAACTGCTGTAATTATTGTTATCCCAAAAACTCGGGTCATCTTTTTCACTATACCGCCTCCGTATGAATCATTTTCAAGCCAATATAATTACCTAAAATGGAATTTCAACTTTACAATAACAAGCAATTCTGAAGAAATTATGCAGACGCATGATAATCTGCACCATTTCTTCATGATTTTGACTTACAATTTAAGTAATAACTACAAATGCGGAGGTACTCTATGGTTGATATACTACTCGTAGATGATGAGCCGAGAATGCTTGAATTATTAACACTTTATCTTACTCCAATCGGATACAACTGCGTATGTGCAGTATCCGGTGAAGAAGCTATTTCACATATAGAAAATCGAAACTTCAAATTTGTTTTACTTGATATTATGATGCCAAAGATGGATGGATGGGAAACGTGCAAAAGAATTCGATCATTTAGTAACGTTCCTATCATTATGGTAACGGCTCGTGATCAAACAGTAGATGTCATTCAAGGATTAAAACTTGGAGCGGATGATTACGTAACGAAACCTTTCCATGAAGAGGAGCTTTTCGCAAGAATTGAAGCTGTTTTAAGGCGAACGAATCAAGATGCGCAAATCGAATATCACGGCATTTTATGGGATGAGGCAAAACATTTTGTGTCTGTCCATGATGAAGAACTTCTTCTCACTCCAATAGAATTTTCTTTGCTTGGATTATTTTTACGCCATGTGAACTACGTATTAAGCCGTGACCAGCTCATTGAACGTATTTGGGGATTCAATACAAATACAGAAGATAGAACAGTCGATTCACATATTCGTAATTTGCGTGATAAATTACGGAAAGGAAATTTCCCTATTGATCATCATTTAAAAACTGTTTATGGAGTCGGATATCGATGGGTTGATACTCTAGATTAAGGAGCAAAACGATGAAGCGAATTTCTATTCAACTCGGATTTTATTTTTTAATTGTTACACTTTTAATCGAAAGTGTTCTATTTGTCTTGCTTTATTATAGCCTTGTCAACAATAGAGTAAATGAAGAAATGACAGCTTTATTAAAGCGCGGAAATAGTCATAGAGATGTCCTTGAAAAGTATTTTGATAAGCAAACAATCTCCCATGTTGCACTAATGGAATCCGAAGCCGAAACGACTGTTGTTATTACAAATGCAAATAAGGATGTACTAGCTAAATCTAATGAAATTAATACTACTATAAAAAAACATATTGAAAAGATGCAAACAGGGACAGGTCATGACGGAGCAATTATAGAGAATCATTGGAAAACATCTAATTATATATGTACAGTTAGTCCCATCATAGTGACAGGGAAAACGGAAGGCTATGTATATATGTTTCTCGGAACAGAATCAATCGAGGAAATGGTTAACGGGCTAACAAGACAATTCATTATTTCCGGAGTCATTACTTTTCTATTAACAGCCATCACAATCTTTCTCTTATCACGGTTGTTAACAAAACCATTGTTACACATGAAACATGCCACTGAAAAAATGAGTAAAGGCGATTTATCCGTTTCGTTAACAACTACTCGAAATGATGAAATTGGTGAACTAGCCTCATCTATTCAAACGCTCGCTAATGATTTACATTATATGAAAACAGAGCGAAGTGAATTTCTTGCAAGTGTTGCTCATGAATTACGAACACCTTTGACATACGTAAGAGGCTATGCTGACATTGCATTAAAAGAAGGTACACCCCCTGAGCAACGTTTGCGATATTTATCTATTATAAAAGATGAGTCTGATTACATTACAAACTTAGTTCAAGATTTGTTTTCACTGGCACAAATGGAGCAACATAACTTTTCTATTCAAGTAAAGGAAGTACATTTACACTCTTTCCTTACTCGTATAACTGAAAAAGTAAACGCCATGTATAAGGAAAGAAGCGTTAAAGTCTCTTTCAATTGCCCTCCTTCTCTGCCATTAAACTTAGATGAACAACGCTTCGAACAAGTTATAGTGAACATTTTAAATAACGCTTATAGACATTCAAAAGAACATTCTCACATCCACATTTCTGTTATAGAAGAACATAAACGTATTTCCATTACAATTGAAGATGAAGGCGAAGGTATTCCGCCTGAAGATCTCCCATACATTTTCGACCGCTTTTACCGCGTTGATAAAGCAAGAACACGCGCTACAGGTGGAACTGGCTTAGGGCTCTCTATCGTGAAGGAAATCGTAGAACTACACGGCGGGACGATTACTGTCACGAGTGAAGTTGATCATGGATCTTGTTTTACAATTTCATTGCCATCCATAAAAAAACACGACTATCATCAATAGTCGTGTTTTCATCATTTTGCCTTATAATATAAATTTACAAATTGCCCAAAACGTTTCGTATCCGTTAAAGTTAAATGAATTTCCGGATTCTTGTCTTGAAATAATGGCACTCCAGAACCTAATATATGAGGTGTAATTGTAACAACATATTCATCAATTAGATTATTCTTAAAGAATTCTCTTAATAAACTTCCTCCACCGACCATCCATATTTTAGATCCTTCTTGTGCTTTTAGCCTTTTTGTAAACTCCACTACATCTTCATTTACAAACTCCACGTGTTCGTTTGAACCTTTTTCTGAGTTAGAGAAAACATAACATTTTTTATCTACATACGGGAATGTGTCCATATGCTCTACTACATAATCATACGTTCTTTTCCCCATAATTATTGTATCAATTGTTTCATACATTTCTGTATAACCGTTATCTCCCTCTCCTTCCGTTTCCATTAACCACTGTAAATCATCGTCTGCTTTCGCGATATATCCATCTAAGCTTGCCGCTATAAATAAAACTATTTCACGTGACATCTTTTTTCCTCCTTGTGTTTCATCTTGATAACATTATGATGTAAACAATATACTAACAATAAAACATGACACTTTATGTCATGTTAAAAAGAAAAAAGGTGATACATTTGTCAAAAGCTAAACGCTTATTAGATATTCTTATATTTGCTTCCGCCAAAAAGACATTTACAGCGCAAGAAATAGCTGATGAATTTAATATTTCCGTTCGTACTGTCCATAGATATATTGTAGATTTAAGTGATATGGGATTACCTATTTATGCTGAACAAGGTCGTAATGGAGGATATAAAGTATTAACGAATAAAGTCATTCCTCCTATTTTATTTACCGAAGAAGAAGCCGTATCCATCTTTTTTGCTTTTCAATCTTTAAGTTACTATCGAGACTTGCCTTTCAACGCAGAAATCAATTCCGTTACGCATAAACTGTATAGCTCTCTACAACATGATGCGAAAGCGAAAGTTGATAAAATACGTTCTTATATCGCTTTTTGGAATCCGAAGAGAACAATTGATACACCTCTTTTAAACGAAGTGTTAACCGCGGCTATTGAAAATAAAGATTTACACTTTCAATACGAATCTAAATCGGGGATAAAAACAAAACATGTTCATCCTATCGGTGTATATGCTCATGATGGGCTATGGTACTTACCATCCTATGACTTCAGTAGAAAAAAAGTATTACTGTATCGTGTTGATCGTATTCTTTCTATATTATCAACAGAAGAAAATGAGGATACATTCATGAATTTAGAAGAGTGGTTCGACTCTAACTCTAACGTAGTACACAGTCCTACTCAGTTACATGTTTTACTGACAACAGAAGGCGTGCGCCAATGTAAAAGTGTTCCTTACCTTGAAGAATTCGTGGTAGTAAACGAGGACGGGACAGGATATATACATTCAACAATTGATAAAGGTGAAATTAACTTTATTATCCCTTTATTTTATAGACTTGGGAAAGATGCACGAGTTTTAGAACCGAAAGAATTGATAGATGGTTTACGTATTCGTGCGAAAGAAATCTTACATATGTATGAAGACGAAAAAAGCTGCTAAATATAAGCAGCTTTTTAGTCTCTTTGTTACTATTGACGAATATCAATCCACCAACGATTTTTCGCATTCATATTTTCAGTTCCACTAAAACCACTATAACGGAAAGCATCAAGGAAGATTGAATCTAGTTTATCCTCATCTACAAAATAGCCTAATTTAACATTTACCGTTTCTCCTGGTCGGATACTGCCAATATTGTAGAAGCTTTTCCCATCTCCGTGAGGCTCTAAATAATCAACTTCTCCCGTCATAATACGCGTTGCATCCATTCCCACTTCTTTAGCGTAGTTCCATGCATTCTCTTCAAATTTAAGCTGTTTTATGGATGGATGCATATAGATTTCTTCTGTCGACTTTTCACCAATATTTTTTACTGTTGTTGTTAAGTATACAAATTTAACATTAACTAATTTCGAATCTACTAATGTATCAATTGAATCTTTACCATTCCCTAATTTATATACATCCCGTCTGTACGATAGCAGTTTTCCCGTCTGATCTAAAGCCTTCTTCTTGCTTAATATCCCTAGGCCAAGTTCATTAAAGTTCTCTTGTTTAAAACCTTTAATCGAATCAAAAACTTCAACTTTTTCTATCACATATTCAATTTGGCTGTTATCCATAGATATCGTTACTGGAACCTTTTGCCCTATATGAAATAGTCGTTTACTATCTTTTTTCAAAGGAATCACTTTAGGTTTTTTAGGTTCATCTGCTTGGCTAAAATACTTTTTATCATAATTTGATATATGTGATGCCTTTTCTTTTGACGTGGGCTCAAGTGAAATATTTCCTAACACATCTATCATTTGTTCTTCATTTATATCTGATCCAATAAAACTTTCTAACATAATCCCTTCTTTCTCAAAAAAGAGAAAGACCTTCCTATCAAACATTACATTGTTGTTTCCAGTTTCTTTATGAACAATTACTGCTTTCTTGCCACCTATCTCTTTTTCTTCGTAGCTTTTTGAATATAAAGTTTGAAAGTCCGCATTTTCCCCTACTCTCCAAAGACTAAATGAAAAGCCTCCATTTGCATAGTTATCTTTAAATGAATATTTCATAGCAGAGTCATCAATTGCTTCCATATTTTCTGGCAATTTACCAACCTTCAACTTATACCACTGATTACTCTTTTTCGAATCCTTATTTGTTAAGGAAACATTTACTTCGTAATTTTGTTTTTGAACAATCATATTATAGACTTTCACTGCACCAAAAACAGTTGTCGGCATACCAATTAATAAACAGGCAGCCGCGATTAACATACGATGTCTTTTACGCTTTTTCTGTGGTCGCTCGCTCTTCAGCTTCACTTCTTCCATAAACAATTTCTTTTTGCGCGTATATGTATGTGAAAATTCATGCCTTTCTTCGAGTTTATCCAAATCATCTAAAGCAATTTTTTCAGCAAGGTCATACATTTCTTTGGAGTTCTTTGAATTCGTCATGTTGTATACCTCCTATCATATTTTGGACTCGTTTTCGAGCGCGTTCAAACTGCTTACGGACATTGGCCTCATTTATCCCCATGACATTTGAAATTTCTTGATACGTTAAGTTATAGAAGACTTTGTACTTAAACACCTGTCTGTTAGATTCATTTAACTCTTTTAGCAATGTATCAATTTGAACTTCAGACAGTTTCCGTTTTTCCCACTCTTCAACATTTTCATCTACTGCTTCTATTGATTCTCTTTCATATTCTTCTAAAAATGTTTCATGTCGTTTATTTTTTCGGTAACTATCAATCGCCTTGTTTTTCGCTACCCTCAAAATGTAGCGTTTAAGCTCTTCAGTGCTCAAGCAATGAAGCTTTTCCAAGTTCTTATAAAGAGTAATAAATGTCTCTTGAACCGCATCTTCAGCCTGCTGAATATTATTTAAAATGGATTTCGCTACATAATAAATTTTTTGCTCATACAACTCGTATAGCTCTTCCATCTTTTCATAATCGTTGTTTGTGACTTTCATATAATTCCTCCTCTCACTCTATATAACGAATGAGCAATATACTTTGTGACACTGCAGAGTTCTTTTATAGATAAAATTTAATAATAGAATAAACAAAAGCCCAATT
>NZ_BOQB01000257.1 GCF_018332475.1 Bacillus sanguinis
GCCTTTTCAATTATTTATAGTTCTTCGCAATTCTCTTCGAAATAAGATTGTAGTTTTGCAATAACTTGCATCGGTTCATGACCTTCAATTTCATGACGCTCTACCATCGTTACAATTTTCCCATCTTTTAATAAAGCAAATGATGGAGAAGAAGGTGGATACCCTTCGAAATATTCACGAGCTTTTGCTGTTGCTTCTTTATCTTGACCTGCAAACACCGTTACAAGATGGTTAGGACGTTTATCATAATGTACAGAATGCGCAGCAGCAGGACGAGCAATACCACCTGCACAACCACATACAGAGTTTACCATTACAAGTGTTGTTCCATTTCTTTTAAACGCTTCTTCTACTGCTTCTGGCGTCGTCAGTTCTGTATATCCAGCAGAGACAATCTCTTCACGCGCTTGGCGGACAACATCATTCATAAAAAAGTTAAAATTAATCAATCTTTTCCCTCCTCTAAAACTACCTATTTGTATCTTACCAGTTAATGTTTATGAAATACAAGTAAGTTTACTTGTATTTGAGTATAGAAAAGGTGTTAGAGCTCTTGCTCTAACACCTTTTCTTAATGGCCACGATGCTTTTGCTTTGCTTTTTGTACTTTAATTAAATGTCTTCTTTGTTTTTCAGCTTCTCGCATCTCTTTAGACCGCACTTTCTTTTCTTGTTTATGCAGTTCATAAGATAAGCTAATTGCCTCTTGTGCCTTAGTAAAACGTTTTACATTTACTTCTTTTGCTACTTGTCGTATGATACGTTTTATATTTTTTGGACGTTGTTTTTCTTTCACTTCCACACCGCATTTTGCAAAATGCTGAAAATAGGCTAACATTGGACCAGTCACAAATATAAGTATCTCTTCGTCTGATGGCTCCGTTCCAAAAATATACCGTGCTCCATACAATTTCCCTTTTTCTTTACATGTAATAATTCCAACAAAAAATTGACCATCGTGATATACTGTCAAATCCATTGACAGCCCCTCCTTTAAAAAATTAGAAATACAGGACATCCCGGAGGGGAAGGTTACTGACATGAAATCATGCGTCTGGACTACCAACCAGAACTGTGTTTTTGTATTTCTTTCACTATTATTATATCTTTTTTTCCATAATCTTCATATATTCAACAATCATTTTTTTATGCGATCCTACAATATAGTCAGGTAGTTCCGTTACTTGAAAAAATTTAAGCTGAACCGCTTCTTCTTTGTTCATAACAAAATCTCCATCGTATTCATCCGTATAATAAGCGGTCGTTACGGATTGGAATTCATCACCATTTGCTAATTTTGTAAAATAGTTCGCTCCAGAAAATACATTAATTAATCGCAGGTTCTTCACTTCTATTCCTGTCTCTTCATATACTTCACGGCAGGCTGTTTCTTCTGGTGATTCACCAAGCTCCATGAGCCCCCCAGGCAGCCCCCATTTCCCGTAAGGCTCTGTTCTTTGCTGTAATAATACATATCCATTTTCATTTATAACGAGTACAACAGCACCAACTAAAATTAAAGGGCGATGACCAACTATTTTTCGTAATTCTTCTACATATCCCATCGTATCCCCCCTTTTTCGTTGTCCACACTATTGTATCATATGTATGAAACGACAAAATGCGTATATTTTTCATTTTTTTAACAATATATTTATTTTATGTGCTTCATCTACTGTAGCTAACATAATAGATTCGACTTCTGCATCCTTCTCTAGAAATTCTCTCGCCCACTCTTCTGTTTTCCCTAATAAAGCAAGAACATCTTTCTGAATGCTCCCATCCTTTACTAATACAAAAAAAACTGGAGATTTTTCCCCGCCACTTTCAGATCAAGCCGCGAAACTGCCTCATATTCTGGATACTGAAATATAGAAACCACACCGCTTGCTTCCCATAGTGCTAATTTAATCTTTTGAATGTCGCTCACATTTCGCATACGAAGTTCTGAAAATAAATATTCTACTGTAATTCTCGCTTTTTTCAAATTGCTAAAATCAATGGAACCATTGTGTATAAGAATAATAGGTGCTGGCTCTAAAAAGCGTCTCCATCTATCCCATTTCAACATTAAGATTGAGCTTATAATGTGAAGTACAACGAGTATGAACGTTGTAATCATCGAGCCGAGTAATCCCACTTTTTCATCAGATAATGCATTAGAAATATTCCCACCAAGCAATAACACTAATACGACATCTAAAAAACGAAGTTGTGCGATGGACCTTTGCCCCATCGCTTTCGCAACTAATATTAAAAATATGTATGCTATAATAGCCCGAATAACCCATTCATTATTAGAAAGATGCCGTGCCCCTTCAAAAATATGCATATGCATTACTCTGCACTCCTTACCCATCTCAAACTGCTATTCTGTTTTAGTTTGCAACGTTTAAGAACATATATGTAAAAAAGCTGATTCGTT
>NZ_BOQB01000258.1 GCF_018332475.1 Bacillus sanguinis
GAAAATAAAGAAAAAAGGGGTCGGTATTAGTGGGAATAGAGAGTAAGGAAATAAAATCGATTATTTCAACTGAGGTAGAATTACGGAAAATATTAGGAAAACCCAGTGAACGAGCTTTAAAAAAAGTTATTTCATCATTAGACCACCATTGCGTAGATTTTCTGTCTAAATCTCCTTTTCTAGTATTATCTACTGCAAATAAATTAGGAGAGTGTGACGCTTCGCCGAGAGGAGATGCACCTGGATTTGTATACGTATTCAATAATAATAAAATTATCATTCCAGAAAGACCAGGCAATCGTCGTATAGACTCCATTTTGAATATTATTTCCAATCCGCGTGTAGGATTAATCTTTTTTATCCCAGGTCTTGGGGAGACACTCAGAATAAATGGCAGAGCGTATATAACAAACGACGAAGAAATTTTGCAAGAAATGCAGGCAAATGGACGCAATCCGTTACTTGGAATTGTGGTTGAGGTAGAGGAATGCTATATCCATTGTGCAAAAGCTTTTATTCGTTCAAAAATGTGGGATCCAGAATCTTGGTTGAATAAAAAAGCGTTACCTTCAGCAGCAAAAATGTTGCTAGAGCATGCGAAAGTGAATGCTTCAGAAGAAGATGTTGCACGTTCTTTAGAAGAAAGTTATACGAAAAGA
>NZ_BOQB01000259.1 GCF_018332475.1 Bacillus sanguinis
AAGTTAGGTGGGGGGCGGGCTACCCGTAAAAGCCCGATTGGTGAGGGCTAATAATCAGTGGGGGATGAACAAAACCCCCACTGATTAAAGTTTCACTTTATCTGATAATCTATAGACTGTATTCTTTCAGCAGAAATGAAACAATTATTATCAAAAGTTAATTTATACACGTCAGGCATATGAAGGGTTTTCCAAAACTGAAAATCATATTTCGAGTCAAAATAATTCATTAGTAATACCATAATATTCCCATGCGTACCTATTACAATATTCTTGCCTTTATATTTTTTTAATATACTTTGCATACATGTTACAACGCGCCTTTGCGCTACATCATTCGATTCTCCGCCTTCGTATGCATAATTCCAATCTCCCCACACTTTCTGCATAGCATCATTAAAATCCTGTACCGGCTCTGTACTTAATAACCTTTCACGTAAATCTTCTTCTATTTGTATCGATACATGATATGTATTCGCAATTCCTTGTACAGTTTGAATTGCTCTTTTGTACGGGCTAGAAATCACTACATCAATATCTTTATCTTTTAATAAGCTTGTTACATTCTCTGCATCCAAGTGTCCTTTTTCAGATAAAGGCCGTTCCCGTTCTTCTTTTGTATATGTAGAGTGAGCATGGCGAACGAAATATATTGTCGTCATTTATTCATCTCCCTTTTCCGTTTCTATCCAAATTCAATACATTACCATCAAATCCCTTTACCTTTATAATAGGTGCTGTCAAATTTAAATACTGATTTTCATATTAATAAAAGGGAAACACCTCATATGGTATTTCCCTCAATTAAAATAGACTACATTCAATTAAATACTTTATCAATTTTATTTCTATCATATTCTAATATTCAATCATTATATGTATGATAAATATCCCTAATTGTATTAGGAGAGGTAGCTAATACATCACAACACCTACCTTTAACAGCTCATTGTTTACATAATAAAATTATTTCGTTATAATTTATTTCTAAATTCCTCACTCGTTATAATGTCCCGAATAAAATAGTCTACATTATTTCTCAGCTTTTGATATGCAACTTGATCTTCTATATCGTTAAACATAATGACAACTTCTACTTTATTCCCTTTCTTATCTGTAGTATACAAGCTTTTTGTCAATACGAATGCGGTAGAACCACCTTTTTGACCAGCATATTCGAACTTACTATTTTTAATTGTTCCTTTGAAAATGTTCTCGATTTCTTCTTGCATTGATTTTGGAAAATACTTTCTACTATTTATTTTTTCCATTATACTCATATAATCTTTAGCGTTTGCACCCACTAATCGATCTGACCAATTTCGCTGAAATTCCATATCTACCTTTAATGGGATATCCCGTTTTTTCCATTCTTCTTCGTCTTTCATCCATTCATGAATTTGTAACACATGTTTATTATACTCATCCTTTGACATGTTACGTATCATTTCTAACGATTGATTTTCTGGCTCATGAAGCTCTTTTTCTACATACCCTCTCATATATAGTGAAGCAGTATACGAAGAGAACTTGTCATGACTAGTAAGCTCTAACTCTTTTAAACTATCATTTACTCTTTCTATTCCAAGCTTATCTAACAAATATGTCGTATTTGCATTAGAGCTATAATGAATCATTCCTTTTGCGACATCTTCTAAAGCGATTTGTCCATTTTCCACTAATTCTCTCGCTTTGGCATCTTCTAACCAATCAGGGTGTGCTCCACCATCAGTGTTTTTAACGTAATATTTTTCTAGCTCCCGCAATGAAATTTGTTCATCTCGACTTATTTTTCCTTCTGATACTTGCTTAGCAAATTCAACTGCTATTACGATTTTTGCCATACTCGCTAATGGCAATTTTTTATTTTCATTTATAGAAGTTATTACTTCTCCATTTCTTTTAATCAGTAATGAACACGTTTTATCACCTTTATGTTCTTTTATGTACTTTAACACGTAATTCGGATCTTCTTTTGACAAATAGTACTTCATAATGACAAAGAAAGCTATAACGGCTACTATAATGACTCCTGTAACAATTCCTATAATCTTTAATATGTTCACAATATGCCCCCTTTACTAAATTCCCTTCTATATCATAATTATAACGAACACGATTACAAAATTATACAAAACAGAATAACTCTTCCTAAAAAAAGAAAGAGTTATTCTATTTCACATGATGTTATTTGTCCATTTAACGTAACAACTATATTTGATTCGTCACTTTCTTTAACGCTACTTATTCGATTTGAGTTAGGAGGACCAATTACAACTGATTCCTTAATTGGCGAAAGGTCCTTTCCTAATTTTTCTGCACTTACACCGTATGCAGCTTGAAATACTTCTGGCGGTGTTAATCTAAGTATGTCTGATCCTTCTGCTGTTTCAAACTGATCGTTATTGAAGAACAAATGTAATTGTACTTCTTCTGTTACTGCTGTGATCCAATGCCACCATCCCATTGGAATAAAGACAGTTTGCCCCGCTTTCACATGATAATTTTGCAATTGATTCGTTTCGGGATTTAAGATAGATGTAATTACTTCTCCTGATACAACAACATCCAATTCCCACGCATTCGGATGCCAATGCGGTTCTCGCATATGCCCTTTTGTCATAAACAAATCAACAAATGCTCCTCCTATCATCGCTGGTATCTGCGTTGACGTAACTTCATATGCAACGTTTTTCTCATCCCTCATAAAAAAGATATTTTTTCTTGAATCAAAGAAAAGATTTGGAGTTCCTGAACTTTTCTTTAAATTTTTATTATCTGGAACATAACCTGAACTACTCATTTTATCCCTCTTTTCCACTCCGAACATTTCGACTTTCACACTGTATCGTATGGAAAAAATGTATGAATGTGCCTAAGCATTGATATAACAAAAAAAACATGCCTTCATAAGGAGAGCATGTTTTGTGATATTCTTCACATTATTTAGTTAAAAACAAACTTTTTACTTACCATGATGTAACATTAAATCACTAAGTTCTTCTTCAATGTGATTTAATTTCGCAACGCCTTCTTTCCATTTATGAATATAACGTGAAACCCCGACAATAAATAAACCAATAATTGTAGAAAGAATAATACCATATACGATTGTTACAGTACTCATAGTTACACTTCCTTATAATTAGTAATGTTGTTATTAGTTATGTTTTTATTATAAACCTTTTTCTTTTAAAATACTTCGATTTCAACTTTTTGTAACAAAATTGATTTTTCTAATATTTCGTTCATGAAAATGGCATATTTTTCACAAATTATACAAAACTTCACCATATGTACTATTACCATATGAGTTATATTATTTAATAGGAAAAAGGGGATGATATAGTATGACGACTTGGTTTATTGTAATGTTAGTTGTATTTGGAGCATTTAAAATTATCGTTTCTAGCCTTCCCAACTCTGTTATTGAATCCATTATTAGTAAGTACGAAACACATCCACAGCTTGAAGAAGCGAATGCGACTGTTACAATCAATGGAAATAACGTAGAAGGCGAAAAGAAATCCAAAATTATTCATGATTTTAACGAAGGTTTATTTTTAGATCGCTATTATGCACCGCCACATAATGAGGGTACTCCTTTAATTATTCATACAAAACGTGGCAAAAAAGATTTTACATTTTATATTTATAGTCA
>NZ_BOQB01000260.1 GCF_018332475.1 Bacillus sanguinis
ATTGGTTCAACTAATAATCAGTGGGGGATGAACAAAACCCCCACTGATTAAAGTTTCACTTTATATAGAGAAAAGCAGACTGGAAGCCACAGTCTGCTTTTTACATTTTATGATTGTGTTTTACTGGAACACGTACTGTTTCTTTTGCTAATAACAGCTGAACGCCGAAGTACAGTATGCTTGCAAGCGTCATTCCAGAAATGGCGTCTACAAAAGCATGTTGCTTCGTAAATAGCGTTGATAAAATAATAAGCGTACCGAAGAACGTAAGGATGTAATACTCAAATGCATGTTGTTCTCTACGTTTAAAGGCAGCTAGCATAATGACAAATGTAGTCAGAACGTGAATGCTTGGGAAACAATTTACTGGTTGATCGATACTATAAATATAGCGGACTAGTTCGGAAAACACGTCTGATCCAACAACGTTTGGACGTGGTACAGTTGTCTGCCAAAAATAATAAATAGAAAAACAAGCAAGTTTTCCAAGAATGACACTACTTAAAGTGACATAATATTGCTTTCGATCTGCAAAGCAGTAATAAATAAGTGCGCCGTATAAGTAAGGAAACCAAAGTAAATAAGGAATAATAAATGCTTTCACAAATGGAATCCAATCATCTACTACAGTTGTGACATCTACTGCGTGTACAGCCGATTTATTTAATACATCGTAAAGGGGACTTACGAGTACGAGTAGAAGTATATAACTTAACGGAAGAAAAGATGAAAGTTTAAATTTCTTCATGATAATCTCCTATGTTTAGTAATGTAAGTAAATTCAATTGATTATAATATAGAAACGCAATTTGGGCTATCGATTTTGCTTACATTTTCTTGAATTTACCTTACGTTTTTGTCACTTGACTGAAAAGAAGGGGAGGGTGCTAAATGAAGCGTTTATCGTATTTCTTAGTTTTTATATTGATATGCCTAGCGAGTGCTGGGTGTGCAAAGGATAAAGAAGGAGAGAAATTAGAATATAACGGAAGAGCACTCGTAATTGGAGTTGTTGGAGAAAAACCGAAAGATACGTTTAGGAATGTAAAGTTTGAGGAAATGAAGTTAGAGGAACTGGAAAAGAAATCTAAGGAAGTAGATGGTTTTCTAATAATGAAAGATCACTTTCAAGAAGCCTCAACAGATCAGTATAAAAATGTATTTTCATCGTTAAAGAAACCAGTGTTTTTTATCGGTTTACAAGATAAATCATATTCGATTTTTATTACAAAAGGGATAGAGTATAACAGTGCCCGAAAAGATGTAAATGCTATGTATACGCAAGGGTTTGCCAATATCGGAAGTGGTGAAGGACAACAATGGGCAGTTGGTTTATCGAATGGTGGAAATACTGAAGAAAGCATTCATAATATGTATATCGTCGTATTTCAAACAATTGCAGATTATTTGAATAGATAATGAAGAAGCCTGTATAAGAGGCTTCTTATTTTTTATGCAGAAGCACAGATGAAAATATGATTGAGAAGTTCACGCAAGTTTTACAACGTATGCGAGAGTAGTGATGCCGATTTATAATTTTATATCAGCAATTGCGGATTTAATTATGAAGTTTTAATGAAGCGCATCCAATATTAGCTCGTTTTATCAAGGGGTGATAATGTTAGTTCCACATCTCCCTTTGTGATTGGTATTGGTTAGTGGCGTCTGCTTGAGCAGGAATTGCAGTAGGATATTCATATGCATACAAACATCTTTATTTATATACTCGTTTACTCTTTCTATATCTCACTACATCATAACGACTATGCCATAGTTATGTAATGGGTTTCTTTTAAAAATTAGTATTAAATATCTTAATTGAAGTGCACTGCATTTCTACCCATTCATTTTCTATATCTTGCTCCATTTCTTCTAAATCAATTAGTATTATACTATCGTAGATATTTAGTGTTGCTAAGTTATCCTCACTGTTATAATCTAGCTTAGCAATTACTTTAAAACCTTTACTATTCTGAATTATTGCATTTGCATTTTTATCTGAAAAGGTTATATTTCTATTCCATATAAATTCATCATCTATATGTATTTCTACATTATAGTTTTCGTGTTTTTCTGGCTTATCGCCGTCCCACTCAGCGATAAATTGATTGCTATCTACTTGAACTAAAACTTTATATCCATCTAATAATTTGTCTGATATATCCACTATTTTAATATTCATTGCTTATTACTCCTTTTTATTTTTAAATAGTACTCTAACAAGGGGATTGTCAACATTCATCACGTTATTTATTGTGAGGATAAGGGGGGAATGATGTTGAAAACTATTAAAAATACATTATTATTTTTTCTATGTTTGGTGGTTCTTAGTGGTTGTTTTACAAGAGAGGGAACGATTGTTGGTGGTAAGGTTCATGGAGGTTCAAATAGTATAGATGGAAAGTATAAAAGTTTCACAGGTTTTGCAACTCAAGATATGGATGTAAAAAAAGGTGAAAGCTGGATATTTTCCTTTGATGATAAAACTAAACAAGGAACCATAAAGGCTTATGTTTTAGATTCAAATGATAATACAATACTGGAAGTTAATAGTGGAAACAGTAAAAATAATATTAAAGTGTCTAAAGATGATACATATAAAGTTAAAATTATAACAGAAGAACATGGTGGAGAATTTGAAATATCATGGAAAAAAGAAAGGTAGTTAAGTTAATGAGTATCGGGCTATTATTATGTTCTTAGGATTCGGATATCTTCCAAAGAGATGGGGAAAAAGGAAAGTTTCAGAAAAGTTTCTGCAAGCAAAATTTGCGGATGAAGGAAAAGGGATTCTGATTATTACTTATGCTATAGATTTATATGTAATATCTATTCCTTTAAAAGTAAAGAAATATAATTCACTTTAATTTGTATTGAATATAGAAGTGATTATGCTATGAAAGTCATGTGTATACATGGCTTTTTCTTTGCAGTAATTTCTTTAACATCATGGAATACTCTCACTATTACGACCAAAATCGTTATTTCCTTTTATCTGTACGCCTTTGTCATGTAAAGTATTTCCGAGTTTTGTGACTAGGCTGAAATGGTTAAATAAACGTTTGTTTAAGATGTATGTTCGGTACGAAGAAATCAATGCAGCTCAAGGGTTAACAAAGAAAAAAGGGATTAATCAAACGTTTGTTTAAGATGTATGTTCGGTAGGAAGAAATCGATGCAGTTCAAGGGTTAACAAAGAAAAA
>NZ_BOQB01000261.1 GCF_018332475.1 Bacillus sanguinis
CATATTCATTTTGAAAAGAAACACATGCGCTTAAGAAGACGAGTCCAAATAGTAGAACAGAGAATAAAGCCTTTTTCATTTGTTCACCTGCTTTTGTTATTTCAAATCAATACACCATAATGTAACTAATATGTTTGTAAGTATATTATCATTTTTTTATGTTCATAAAAACGATTAAGTTAAAAATTAAGAAAAATATGATAATATATGTATGTAGTATTTTAAAACAAATGGGGGAACAATTGTGAAAATGAATGACATAGTGGCAAGTACACCATTGCCAAATACAATCAAAACAATTACAAATGATTTAAAAAAATTAGGGTTAGAAAAAGGGATGACGGTTATTGTACATTCTTCGTTAAGTTCTATTGGCTGGGTATCAGGCGGAGCAGTTGCAGTAGTAGAGGCGTTAATTGAGGTTATTACAGAAGAGGGAACTATTATTATGCCAACTCAGTCTTCGGATTTATCTGATCCAAAACATTGGTCAAGACCACCTGTACCTGAAGAATGGTGGCAAATTATTCGGGATAACGTACCAGCATTTGAGCCACATATAACACCAACAAGGGCAATGGGAAAAGTAGTTGAATGTTTTCGTACATATCCGAATGTATTACGTAGCAACCATCCATTAGGAAGTTTTGCTGCATGGGGAAAACATGCAGCAGAAATAACGATGAATCAATCACTATCAATGAGTTTAGGAGAGGAATCTCCATTAAGAAAAATATATGATTTAGACGGGTACATATTATTAATTGGTGTTGGATATGATTCCAATACTTCTGTGCATCTATCAGAAGTCCGTTCTGGTGCATGTGAGTTAATAAAAGTAGGGGCACCTATTATAGAAAATGGTGAAAGAGTATGGAAAGAATTTGTTGATATGGATTACGATTCTGACAAATTTGTAGAAATTGGTGTAGAGTTTGAGCAAAAGGGAATCGTAACAATGGGGAAAATAGGAAACGCAAAGTGCCGTCTTATGAAACAACGTGATATAGTTGACTTTGGAACAGAATGGTTTCGTAAGAAAAATTAGTAAGGGATGGTTACAATGAAGGGGAAAAAGGTATTAATTACAAGCGGTGGTTGTTTAGAAAAATGGGATCAAGTACGCGGACATACAAATATGGCAAAAGGAACAATTGGAAGAATAATCGCCGAAGAGCTTATAAGTAAAGGGGCCCATGTTATATATTTACATGGTTATTTTGCGGAGAAACCAAATGATATAAACAACCAATTAGAATTACACCCATTTGAAGGAATTGTTGATTTACAAGATAAAATGAAAAGTATCATTACGCATGAAAAAGTTGATGCAGTTATTATGGCAGCGGCTGGATCTGATTGGGTTGTGGACAAAATTTGTGATCAAGAGGGCAATGTTCTTGATATGAATGGAAAAATCTCAAGTGATATAGCGCCAATTATACATTTTCAAAAGGCACCGAAAGTATTAAAGCAAATAAAACAGTGGGATTCAGAAACTGTACTCGTTGGCTTTAAACTTGAAAGTGATGTAAATGAAGAAGAACTGTTTGAAAGAGCGAAAAATAGAATGGAAGAAGCAAAGGCAAGTGTAATGATTGCAAATTCACCACATTCTTTATATTCGCGCGGAGCTGCACACTATGTAATTGGACAAGATGGTAAAGGGAAGTTATGTAATGGAAAAGATGAAACAGCGAAAGAAATTGTGAAAAGGTTAGAGGTATTATGTAATCACATTACCGCTTTATAATTTTAAGTATTTGGATAAGAGTGAATCCGCATAGTATATATTGGTAAGCGAAACTTTAATTTATGGGAATTTTACTTTGACACGAACGTTAACCATTCAATATGGATACATAGAATAATTGGTGAGGAGTGAATTCTATGGAACATTTATTAAAGCAAGCTATTAAACTCCGGAAAGAAAAGAAATATGCGCAGTCTAAAGAGATACTTATTGGATTAACGAACTTTACGAGGGATGCAGAAGTACTTTATCAATGTGCATGGATACATGATGTAATGGGTCTTGAAACAGAAGCTATGCCGTATTATGAACAGGCAATTGCAAACGGTCTTGAAGGTGAGTCGCTTTGCGGCGCATATATCGGTCTTGGTAGTACATATCGTTGTATAGGTGAGTATGACAAAGCAATTACTGTTTTAGAAACAGGTTTGCAGCAGTTTCCAGATAATGATGTGATGAAAGTATTTTTGTCATTAGCGAAATATAACGTAAACGATCATGAATCCGCGATGAAATTATTACTTGAAACAGTCGTAAAAGTAGAAGAAGTTAAAGAATTTGAACGTGCTATTTCGTTTTATAAAGACCATTTAAATGAGGTTTTTAAATAGAGGAGTGAAAGTATGAGTGTCACACTTTCGCGAAGGCGAAAAGGTATATGGATTGGACTCGTATCTTTAATCTTGTTATCAAACTATTTATTATATGCTCTTCCGATTGTACCAGCTGCTCCGAAAGAAGTTGTCCTTGGATCATTATTAGATTGTATGTTTGTAATTCCAATCATTACGTATTTCTTTATTATTCGAAAAAGGTACTCGTTAACGTATATATTTCCTGTTGTAATAGCTGGTTATATATTTGCAAGATTTATTATTCCAAGCGACTATTTACAAGCTTTTTCATACGTTTCTTTTATTATAGTTGCAGGAGAAATTGCTTTTGTATGTGTAGAGTTATTCCTTCTATATAAAATTGTTAGAAAGCTTCCTAACATAATAAAAAAATATAAAGAATATACAAGTGAGTATTCTTCATTTTCTTATGCAATTGATGCTGCGTTTGACGCTACTATGAAAAGAAATAAATTAGTAGATATCATTGTAACAGAGTGTAAGTTAATCTATTATGCATTTTTATCGTGGCGTGAAAAAGTGCCAGAAGGTGAATGTGTATACTCATATCACAAAAAGACTGGTGCAATAGGTGTATATGTCATGATCATCCATGCGACCGTAATAGAAAGTATTGGTTTTCATTATTTACTTCATCAATGGAATCCAGTAGTAGCATGGGTGTTACTTATTTTAAACATATATGCAATGTTTTATTTTTTAGCTGAAATACAAGCAATGCGTAAAAACCCAATTATTGTTACGGAAGAAAAAATAATTATTCAAATTGGATTAGGAAAGAAAATTATTATACCATTTGCACAAATTGATACAATTACGTTTTATAAAGGAGAACTTTTAAAGAAAGAGAAAGAGCTTCTTGACGCAACGGTGATGGAATTTATAAAGGAACCTCCAACATTTGAAATCATACTTAAAGAGCCAATGAAAGCACAATTGTTATATGGATTTTCTAAAACAGTAAGTCGTGTTCACTTAAATGTTGATGAGGAACGGAATTTTTATGATGTGGTGATGGAGAAATTGAATGATGGATAATGCTACTAATTTTCATCATGCGTTCGGTGTGTACGGCATTTGTATCGAAAACAATCACATATTAGTAATCGATAAAATGAAAGGTCCATATAGAAATCGGTATGATCTACCTGGTGGTAGTCTAGAAGATGGGAAATCATTATTAGCTGGACTTCATAGAGAGATTAAAGAAGAGACTGGTCTAAAGGTAACAGTAGTAAAACAAATAGGTACAATTGATTTTCAATTTCCATCAAAGTTTAAGGAGTACACATATGTACATCATATCGCAGTTTTCTACGATGTTGAAAACTGCGAATGTGAATTCGTAGTACCGGAACAATTTGAAGAACAAGATTCATTAGGAGCTAGATGGATTCCTATCGAAAGCATTACAGAAGACAATTCATCTCCGCTTGTATGTAGTGCAGTAGAGTGGCTAAAAATAAATGAGCTTCCATTAGAAATGAAAAAATATGAAACATGGACAGTGAAAAACTCCTTCTAAAATAAGAAGGAGTTTTTATTGTGTATTTGGAGACCAAACACTTCTTTATGACTATATAAATGGATATAATTAAGATTAGAAATAGCATAAGGGGAAACAAAGAATGACTAAATTACTAACACTTAAAAGTAAAATTGTAGAAAGAAAAATCCGGTATGACTCGACAATAGTAGATCACACTTGCTTATTACTTGAAAAGCAGTTGCAAAGTATCGTGTTATTTCATGAGGTTCAGTATTCATTTACAATGACTACACATAGTACGAGTTTAACAATCCCAAAAGGAAGTTACACCATTGCATACTACTGGGAAAATCGTCCGTATAATTTATACATATGGAGAGATAAAAATGGAATGTATGTAGGCTCTTATTTTAATGTTGTAAAAAATACGCAAATAACAGACGAATTCGTGTCATTTGAAGACTTAATTATTGATATATTGGTACTTCCAAGTGGTGAATATTTTATTTTAGATGAGGATGAGTTACCTGAGCCTTTAGAGGGTTTTGAGGGTGGTTATGTGAATGAAGCTCTTAATGTATTAGAGGAAATCATTCAAAAGACGCTTCCTCAAATGATTGTAGAGACAGAAATGGTGTGGTTAAACTAAAGCGATTTGAAAAGAAAATATGTGTTTAATGAAATTGAGTAGTCTTAAGTTATATGATCTAACTTTTTTGATAAGTCTAAGGTTAGGTGTATATTTCTTGAGATTACTCTTTTTTTTGTGGAAACTAATATTGACTGAATATAGTTCAGTCGTTTATGATTGAATCAGATTCAGTCGAGGGTAAAACATAGTAGGAGATGACATATGAAAAGAATATCAAAAGAACCAGATATAAGAAGGCAAGAGTTAATGGATATTGGATTTGAACTATATATGAAAAATGGTATGAAAGGATTTGGAATAAAAGATGTTGTGAATCATGCTGGTGTAGCAACGGGCTTGTTTTATTATTACTTCAAGTCTAAAGAGAATTTTGTTGATGAAGTATTAAATGATTTTATTGTGAAAAATATGGAGTTAATTGAAAAAATACTTGTTTCAAATGAACGATCTGTCATGCAAAAGATGAAAGATTCTCTAAATATATTTTGGACATTTATCGAAAAATTAGCACCTTATAAAAATGCGAGTTCGTTTCAGACGGAACAACATTTTCAACTGGAACAGAAATTATTTACGCGAATGCAGCCATTAATTCGCCAAGTGATTGAAGAAGGGGTGAAAACAGGGGTTTTTAATACTGATAACTCACTATTAGCTTCTGGATTTATTTTATACGGTCTTAGTAGTATTGCCCATTCAGAGGTGAATTTGAATTTAGATACAAAGCAAGAAATGGTTAATTTAGTATTAAATACACTACGATATGATCAAAGAGAAGGAGAATATATATGAAGATTATGATTGATGGAAACAATATTTCAAATGAACAACTTACAAAGTGGAAAAGAGAACGTATGAAAAAAGTTTTCAATACATTAGGACATAAAGAACCAGAATTAAATGATACAGACGTTATGATAAAAAAACTAACGGAACTAAAGTTGAATTATTCGTATAATGAAATGTATGATAAGTTGAAATCAAAACTTAAATTAAGTGAAATGGGTATGCGTATTTGTACAGTTTTATCTGGCGATAGACGAAAATTTTCAAAAACAAATATCTATTTAGATGGGATTACAGCAGAAGAAGCGATAAATGGGATTGATAGTTTTATGCTTGAACAATCACGTGAAAATGATCAAGTGAATTTATCAGCTTGTCCCGATCACTATGTACTAAGACCCTTTGGGGAAAATGAATTAGAGGTTATCGAAACTACTGGTAATTCTCCATTTCCAGTTCAATTTTTTATTGTTTTTGGTAACGAAACGGGATTGAAGACACCTAGAGATAAGTCTTATCAATACCAATCAACAGGTGTTGCACGTATGAAAGACGGTACCACTATTGGTGGAGTTCGACATCAATTCAAAGATACAGATACTGGAATAGAAGTAAGTCTAGTTGTAGAGTTCCCGGCGCTTTGTCCTAATAGTCTTATTAAATCACATCAAATGCATTTAGCATGTGAGTTTTCTTATTGGTTACAATGGATTAAGAACCATAAGAAATAGCTTTCGATGAAAAAACAGTCAACAAGTTTAAACAAATTGTTTGTATGTTTTAATAAAACCGAGTTGACTTATCGGAAATATTTGTATAATATGTACTTAATTCCATTACGTATTGCTGATTGGAGAAACCAAAGGCATTTTATCTATAGATAAAATGCCTTTGGTTTTTTTATTGCATAAAAACTGAATCTGTTCATTTAGATGAATCATTTCAAGGAGGGGGAAAAGTGACTGTATCAATTGATGGAGTATCAAAATATTTTTCGAAACAAACTGGTACTGTTCAAGTATTAGAGAATATTAATTTTCAATTAGAAAAAGGGGATTTTGTCACAGTAATTGGTCCGAGTGGTTGCGGGAAAAGTACATTATTAAAAATTGTTGCTGGTTTAGACAACGATTTTGAAGGTGAAATCATTATTGATGGGGAGCACATAACAAAACCGAGTAAGAAGCAAGGATTTATATTTCAAGAGCATCGTCTGTTTCCGTGGTTAACAGTTGAAGAAAACATTGCAGCTGATTTGTCATTAAAAGATAAGTATGTGAAGGATAAGGTAAAGGAATGGGTTGCAATTGTTCGGTTAGATGGTTTTGAAAAATCATATCCGAAAGAAATATCAGGCGGGATGTCACAACGTGTTGCGATTGCAAGAGCTTTATTAAGAGACCCAAGTGTATTATTACTCGATGAACCTTTTGGAGCACTGGATGCGTTTACGCGAAGTCACTTGCAAGAAGTATTGCTGAATATTTGGGAGCAAAAGAAAACGACAATGATATTTGTTACACACGATATAGATGAAGCGATATATCTTTCGAACCGAATTGTCATCATGAGTGCAAAGCCAGGAGAAATACATAAAGTAATTGAAAATAATTTGTCTTACCCGCGAAATAAAACTTCTCAATCATTCCAACAGCTTCGAACGAAAGTATTACAGCAGTTTGAGCATGGAGGATTGATTCAAACAAGTATATAGGGAAAGGGTGAGTATATATGTATAAGAAATTTAAAGTTCTTTCTTTTACTTTAGCTATATCTTTATTTTTATTCGGATGCGAAAAAAGTACAGCAAGTAGTAAGAAAGAAGATGTAACAGTACAAATTGGTATACAGCAAGGATTAAGCCCGCTCTTACTGGCACAGAAAAAAGGATGGTTTGAAGAAGAGTTTAAAAAAGAAGGCGTTAAAGTGAAGTGGACAGAGTTTCAAAGTGGCCCTCCTTATTTTGAAGCAATTGCATCAAATCGATTAGACTTTGGTGAAGTTGGGAACTCCCCGGTTATTTCAGCACAAGCAGCTGGTATTGAATTTACTGAAATTGCTAATACAAGTTATGCGAGAAAAGGAACAGGGATTCTTGTACAAAAGGATAGCAAGATTACGAGTGTAAAAGATTTGAAAGGTAAAAAAATAGCGGTAGCAAAAGGAAGTAGCGCATTTAATTTATTATATCGCGCGCTAGATAAAGAAGGTATCGATGCAAAAGATGTAAATGTCATTCAGTTACAACCAGATGAAGCGCAGCCTGCATTCGAATCAGGATCAGTAGATGCATGGGCAATTTGGGATCCCTTCATATCGTTACATACGGTAAATAAAGGAGCAAAGGTTATTGCAGATGGTGAACTATTAAATGTTTCTTCTCCAGAGTTTTTAATCGCGAGAACAAAATTTGCGAAAGAACATCCAGAATTAGTTGAGAAATTCCTTGAAGTTTATGAAAAAGCACGTGTATGGCAAGAGTCAAACTTAGATGAAGCAATAAAAATATATACTTCTGCAAAGAAAATAGATGCAGAGATTGTAAAAGAAGTGTTTAATCACGACAAACCTATTTTAGTTCCAGTTACGAAGGAAATAATAGCGGAACAGCAAAAGACAGCAGATTTTCAATATAAGCTCGGTTCTATCAAGAAAGAAATTAAAACAGATAAAGTTGTAGATAATTCTTTCGTAGAAAAAGCGTTAAAGGCGAAGTGAAAAGAGGTTTTGTAAATTGGAAAGTACGAAAGTGGTTATGAAACCAACGAGGATAACGGTCGAGAAAAATAATGTAAAGAATGTACGAAAGTTAAATTTAAAAGTTTTAGTAAGGGCAATTACTATACCGATTATTATATTAATGATTTGGCAGCTGGCCGGCGTATTTGGTCTTGTTTCTAAAACAGTTTTACCAACACCATTAGATATATTTTTAGCTTTTCAAGAACTTATAAAAACAGGAGAGTTATTCGGTCATTTAAGTATTAGTGTATTTAGGGCAGCAGCTGGTTTCTTTATCGGCGGGAGCTTAGGAATCATTTTAGGAACGATTGTTGGATTTTCAACGAGAAGTGAGCAATATTTAGATCCGTCAGTACAGATGTTAAGAACTGTACCTCATTTAGCTGTTGCACCACTTTTCGTATTATGGTTCGGTTTTGGCGAAACATCGAAAGTGTTATTAATTGCAGATGGTGCATTTTTTCCTTTATACGTAAATGCATTTTTAGGGATCAGAGGTGTAGATTCAAAGTTATTTGATGTTGCGAGAGTATTAGAGTTTAGTAAAAGAAAATTAATTACAAAATTAATTTTACCTGCCGCATTACCGAACCTATTACTAGGAGCAAGATTATCACTAGGAGTTGCATGGGTGAGTTTAGTAGTAGCAGAACTTATGGGATCTACTGAAGGTATTGGCTATATGATTATGGATGCAAGGCAATTTTCAAATACAGATATTGTATTTGTCGGTATTATTATTTTTGCGTTCGTTGGGAAGTTTTCTGATTCACTCGTACGTTTACTAGAAGTGAAGTTTTTAAGATGGCGAGATAATTTTAAAGGAGAGACAGGGAATTAACATATAAATTATTAGGGGTAATTTATATAGAGTGTTTTAGTGAATTTTTCAAAATAATTAAGGGGTGTGTAATAGTATGGAATTATTATGGTTTATTCCAGCTTATGGAGATGGTCGATATTTAGGAACAACAAAAAGAGGAAGAGCAGCTGAATATGGTTATTATAAACAAGTTGCACAGGCAGCTGATTATTTAGGATATACGGGTGTGTTACTTCCAACTGGTCAAGGTTGTGAAGATCCATGGGTATTAGCATCGGCACTTGCAGCTGAGACAGAGAAATTAAAGTTTTTAGTAGCAGTTAGACCAGGACTAATGTCACCGACAGTTGCAGCAAGGATGGCATCTACATTTGATAGAATTTCAGACGGGAGACTACTGATTAATGTAGTAGCTGGAGGAGATCCAGTTGAATTACAAGGAGATGGATTATATCTTGAGCATGATGAAAGATATGAAGCAGCGGATGAGTTTTTAAAGGTTTGGAAATCAACATTGCAAGGTGAAACATTTTCTTTAGAAGGAAAACATATTAAAGTTACGGAAAGTAAAGTCGTGTTCCCGCCAGTTCAAACGCCATATCCTCCTATATATTTTGGAGGATCATCCGATGCTGGAAAGGAAGTTGCAGCAGAACATAGTGATGTATATTTAACGTGGGGCGAGCCACCAAAGCAAGTGAAAGAGAAAATAGATGAAGTAAGAAAACTTGCGGAAGAAAAGGGGCGTACGGTTCAATTTGGCATTAGATTACACGTAATTGTAAGAGAAACAGAAGAAGAAGCATGGGAAGAGGCAGAACGTTTAATTCAATATGTAGATAATGAGACAATTGAGCTTGCTCAAAAAACATTTGCAAGATACGATTCAGTGGGGCAAAAACGAATGACACATTTAAATAAAGGAACAAGGGAGTCGCTAGAGATAAGTCCTAACTTATGGGCTGGCATCGGGCTTGTAAGAGGTGGTGCAGGTACTGCGCTCGTTGGGGATCCGCATACAGTAGCAGATAGAATAAAAGAATATGAAGCGTTAGGAATTGATACATTTGTTTTATCAGGATATCCTCATTTAGAAGAGGCATATGAAGTGGCCGAACTGTTATTTCCTTTATTGAAAGAAGATAAGAAACAAGAAAATAAAATTGTTGGTGAAATGATAGCTGATGCATATGCATTAAAAAAAATAGTGAGAAATAAAGTGAAACTTTAATCCTTTGGATGAATTGTCCCAAAGGATTATTAGTTGAACCAATCGGGTATTTACAGGCAGTTTCACCTATGCTTTACTCCATTTTATTTACTGCCTGTTAATACGGGATAAAAAAACTCGCAAGTAAATCACTTGCGAGTTTTCATCGTAAACTATCAGAAAATATGGTAAAATTAAATAGTAACTTAAGGTACGGTTGGTTGTTCAATTATCACTTCTCCAAGTAGGAGGGGGGTGATAATAAGTGAGTGAAATAGCGTTGTTACTGCAAGGTGGACTGTTTCTCGTTGCACTGTTAACGTTCGTCGTCGTTTTAATAGACAAGCTCAAAAAATAACAACCCACCTATGCCGATAGAATGTGGGTTGTTTTGTTTGTAAGAAACAAATAGGATAAATGAACAATCCAATCTGCTAAGTTACGTGGACTAGTGTGTAGCCGCACACTAGTCTTTTTTATTTATATACAATTTATAATTGGTTTATGTGATTGTATTGTTCTTTTCATACTTATTATAACACAGTGTCTTTTCATCAAGAAAGGAGACCGTACGTTCTGTTTTTGTGATTAAATAGAAGGTGCTTTTTCTTTAAAGAGTCCGTCCATATACTGTTTTAAAGTTTGGACATAAAATTCCTGTTTATTTACATTATTGACGCCGACAATTGGTGATGGAAGTTCATATCTCTTTTCGGATAAATGAACGACAACGTCAAAAATATCAAATAGACGAATGAAACAGAACAGGCCATCTTTATCGCTTAATAAAATAAAGTAATGGTTTTCGCTATTTGTATTTAATGTATTCCATAATGAACTTTTGCTTAAATCGCGAACAATGCTCTTTTCTTTTAATTCCATGAAGTCAGCATTTGATAGAATGTTAGAAATATCAATCGCATCTGGATCTTCAAAATAACCATCGACTGCTTGTACAGCGAAAGTATAAGCCATTTTTAATACACTCATTTTATACTTACGGTTATCTAGAAGTAGTTCACGTTGAATAGAGCTAGCTACTTTCGTTACACGTTCTTCTTTCCAGATTTCGTTATGTAGTGAGATATCGTGCTTTTTACATAGTTTCATAATTAATGCATTGGAATAAAGTATTTCGTCACTTACTTCAACAACATCTGTCTCAGCGGCCGCAAGTTCCTCACCATGCTCATTTGTATAGAGGGGGGAGTCAATCTGTTTTTTCATTTGCTCAATCTTAAATTGACTTAATTTATGCCGAATTAAGGGGCGATCAATATTTGTTGTCATTTGTTCATGACAAGTATCACAAATTGAGTTTGTGAAATAATATCCACATAATATTTCTGGGATGACATATTGTTCACTAAGTTCTTTCGTATCTTTTCTGCAAATGATGCATTGTGTCATTTTTATCACCTTTACCTGCAAATTTGTATGTAATCTCATTGTAGTGTATTTATTGGTATTTTGGAATATTGTAAAGGAAAATATTATGTGAAATTGTTACTTATTTTGGTACAATGAAGAGAAGTGCTAGTTTAAAGGAGGACGTTTTTTTGAAATCGAAAGTGCACTTTTGGACATTAGAAGTGCTAATGGTTGTAGCGATCATATTTATTTGCACAAAAATATCGTTTCTATTTCAACCGATTGGTATCTTCATATCAACGTTGTTTTTCCCAATCTTAATCGCGCTTTTTTTATACTTCATATTTAATCCGGTATTAGTCTTTTTGGAGGATAAAAAAGTACCTAGAAATTTAGCGATTTTACTGTTATATCTTTTTATCATAACATTAACTGCGGTTGGAGTGGGAGTAGTAGTTCCAACGATCTCCCAACAGCTAATGGATTTAGTAAAAAATATGCCAGGTTATATAAAAGAGGGAAAAGTATACATACAAGATTTATCCCATCATAGATTGTTTGAATGGTTATCTACACAAAACTATGTTTCCATTGAAACAATTGAAAAAAATGCAATTGA
>NZ_BOQB01000262.1 GCF_018332475.1 Bacillus sanguinis
AGAATGTTCGTATGAAATTTTATTATGGTTTTAACTTTACAACAAAAGATAATTGAATTGCAACTTTATTTTAAATAATTTTTATTTTTCCGCAAGTGTCATTGACTTTTGTATTTGTGCGTGCTAAATTTATTAAAAAATTAACAAACATTGTTAAAAGGGGAACGTATTTCCTTTTAGCTACATAAATAAAATAATAAAGACAACTCTTATTGAGAGCGGTGGAGGGAAAGGCCCTGTGAAACCCGGCAACCTTCAAACGAAATGTTTGAAACGGTGCTAATACCTGCAAAACGAATGTTTTGCATAATAAGAGGAGGAACGATTATGTCCCCCTCTTCAAAGTGAAGAGGGGGTTTTTATATTGATAGAAATGAGGGAGATTTGTGAAATTACTAGATTTATTATCAAAAGGAATTGTAATAGGTGATGGTGCGGTTGGGACGTTATTACATTCACATGGTTTGCAAAGTAGTTTTGAAGAATTGAATATATCTGATCCAGATTTAATTATATCGATTCATAAGCAATATGTAGCTGCTGGGGCAGATGTGATTCAAACAAATACGTACGGAGCAAATGAAGCGAAATTACGTATGTATGGATTAGAAAATCAAGTTACTGAAATTAATAGAGCGGCAGTAAAACTGGCGAAAGCATCTGTTACAGACAGAAATGCCATTTTAGGGACAATTGGTGGTATGAAACATATCGGAGCAGTTACGACAACTGATATGGAGCGAGAATTTATGTTACTGGAACAGGCAAGTGCATTATTAGAAGAACAGGTTGATGGACTGCTATTAGAGACTTTTTATGATGAGTTTGAATTGCTTCATGCTGTTCAGGTGTTACGAAAAGAAACGAATATTCCAATTGTAGCGCAATTGGCGTTACATGAGGCGGGTACGACTCAAAATGGAAATGATGTAAATGAAATATTAAAACAGCTTTTAGATTACGGTGCAAATGTTGTTGGATTGAACTGCCAACTAGGGCCGCTTCATATGACGGAAGCTTTTAAAATGATATCGATTCCGAAAAATGGTTACTTGTCAGCATATCCAAATGCAGGTCTCCCAAATTATGTGGAGGGACGTTACGTATATGAGGGAAGTCCAGCTTATTTCGAAGCGATGACACCGAAATTTATTGAGCAAGGTATTCGGTTATTGGGTGGTTGTTGTGGCACGACTCCAGAACATATTGAAAGTATGAAACGTGCTACTTTAAATGTTCCGCCTGTAATAGAAAAGGATACGATTCAAAGACCAAAAGTAGTTCATACACATGAGAAACGTTCAAAAGCCCATGTCACTTTAGCAGAGAAAGCAAAAAAACAAACGACAGTAGTAGTGGAATTAGATCCACCGAAAACGTTAGATACGCAGCGATTTTTTGAAGGCGCAAGAGCATTGAAAAGAGCTGGAGCAGATGCTATTACTCTAGCAGATAATTCATTAGCATCTCCTCGCATTTCGAATATGGCAATGGGGGCATTATTAACGAAGCACGATATTCCGGTATTGACTCACTTAACGTGTAGAGACCATAACGTCATCGGACTACAATCTCATTTACTAGGCTTATCAGCGTTAGGTATGGAAGAAGTGTTAGCTTTAACTGGTGATCCAGCACGCGTCGGTGATTTTCCAGGTGCCACTTCTGTATATGATTTGTCCTCTATTGAGCTCATTAAAATGATTAAAGAAATGAACGATGGGCGCTCGATTTTAGGGAAATCAATAGGTCCAGCAACACGGTTTTCAGTGGGAGGTGCGTTTAATCCGCATGTAAGACATTTAAAAGCAGCGGTTAAGCGAATGGAACGGAAAATAGAAGCTGGAGCGGAATATTTTTTAACTCAGCCAATTTACGATATCGCGTTAATTGAAGAAGTGTATGAAGCGACAAAGCATTTGGAACAACCTCTTTTCATTGGGATTATGCCATTAATAAGTAAAAGGAATGCAGATTTCCTTAATTTTGAGGTGCCGGGTATTACTCTACCTGAAGAGATAAGGGAAAGAATGGATGGACATGAAACGAAAGAGGCAGCAATTGAGGAAGGGATTCGCATTTCACAAGAATTGATCGATGCGGCTATGAAATATTTTAACGGCATTTATCTTATTACACCGTTTCTAAAATATGAAATTACAGAACACCTTGTTAAATATGTGAGAGAAAAGCAAGAAGTGAAAGAAGGTATTAACTGATGAAATGTATAGAAGAAAAATTACAAAATAACATCTTACTATTAGATGGTGCAATGGGAACAATGATCCAGCAAGAGGACTTAACTGCGGAAGATTTCGGAGGAGAAGAGTACGAAGGTTGTAATGAATATTTAGTAGAAACAAGGCCTGATGTCATTTTAAAGATTCATAAAGCTTATATTGAAGCTGGCGCGGATATTATTGAAACAAATACATTTGGGGCGACAAATATTGTATTAAGTGATTATGAGTTGTCTCATTTAGACGAGGAACTAAATAAGAAGGCAGCACGTTTAGCGAAGCAAGCGGTCAACGAAAGTGGGAAGGAAGTATATGTTGCGGGAGCAATGGGGCCGACAACGAAAGCAATTAGTGTTACTGGTGGTGTGACGTTTGAAGAATTAATTGAAGCCTATACACGGCAGGCCAGAGGATTATTGAAGGGAGAAGTTGATGTATTACTCGTTGAGACGAGTCAAGATATGCGTAACGTGAAGGCTGCTTATATTGGAATTCAAGCAGCTTTTGACGAACTAAATAAAATTGTACCTATTATGATTTCGGGAACAATTGAACCGATGGGAACGACTCTGGCTGGGCAAACAATTGAGGCTTTTTACTTATCAATAGAACATATGAAGCCATTATCTGTTGGGTTAAACTGTGCGACTGGTCCGGAGTTTATGAGAGACCATATTCGCTCACTATCTGATTTGTCGGAGTGTTACATTTCTTGTTATCCAAATGCAGGTCTTCCTGATGAAGATGGACATTATCATGAATCTCCATCTTCTCTCGCTGAAAAAGTGAAGCGATTTGCTGAAGAAGGATGGGTTAATATTATTGGTGGTTGTTGTGGCACAACACCAGAACATATAAAAGCGATGAAATCCGCGTTAGCTTCTCTTAAGCCGCGTGAACACCATGAAAGAGCTGGACACGGGGTGAGTGGATTAGAGGCACTGCAATATGATGACTCTATGAGACCTCTATTTGTTGGGGAAAGAACAAACGTTATTGGATCACGTAAATTTAAACGATTAGTAGCAGAAGGGAAATTTGAAGAGGCTGCTGAAGTCGCAAGAGCGCAAGTGAAGAAGAATGCTCATATTATTGATATTTGTATGGCAGACCCGGACCGGGATGAAATAGAAGATATGGAAAACTTCTTGGCGGAAGTTACGAAAGTATTAAAAGTACCGATTATGATTGACTCAACAGATGAAAATGTGATGGAGCGAGCTCTTACTTATATTCAAGGAAAAGCTGTTATTAATTCAATTAATTTAGAAGATGGAGAAGAACGATTTAAAAAAGTGACACCGCTTCTTCAGAAATATGGTGCCGCTATTGTTGTAGGAACAATAGATGAAGACGGTATGGCAGTAAGTGCGGAAAGAAAACTCGAAATTGCGAAAAGAAGCTATGAGTTATTGACGAAGAAATATGGTATACGCCCGTCAGATATTATTTTTGATGCACTTGTATTTCCAGTAGGTACAGGCGATGAAGAATATATTGGATCGGCGGCAGCGACGATAGAAGGAATTCGCCTTATTAAAGAAGCATTACCAGAGTGTTTAACGATTTTAGGTGTAAGTAACATATCATTTGGTTTACCACCAGCTGGACGCGAAGTATTAAATTCTGTCTTTTTATATCATGCAACGAAAGCAGGATTAGATTACGCGATTGTGAATACGGAAAAATTAGAACGGTATGCGTCAATTCCTGAAGAAGAAAAACGTCTTGCTGATGCATTGCTTTTTGAAACGACGCAAGAGACGTTAGAAGAATTTACAAATTTCTATCGCGTGGCAAAAAAGAAAGATGCTGTTATCCAAGAAACATTAACGCTTGATGAAAGGCTAGCAAATTATATTGTAGAAGGGACGAAACAAGGGTTACACGAAGATTTAAGCCTCGCACTTACAGAAGGAAGAAAACCTTTGGATATTATTAATGGCCCACTTATGACAGGAATGGATGAGGTAGGACGATTATTTAATAATAATGAGCTTATCGTTGCTGAAGTATTGCAAAGTGCTGAAAGTATGAAAGCTGCCGTAAGCTATTTAGAGCCACATATGGAATCTAGCGATAGTGCGAAAAAAGGGAAAGTATTATTAGCGACTGTTAAAGGTGACGTCCATGATATTGGGAAAAACCTCGTTGAAATTATTCTATCGAATAACGGATATGAGATTATTAATTTAGGAATCAATGTTCGTTCGGATCGAATTGTGCAAGAAGTACAAGAAAAGAAGCCTGATATTATTGGTCTTTCTGGTTTATTAGTAAAATCAGCGCAACAAATGGTAACCACTGCTGAAGATTTAAAAGCAGCAAATATTGATATTCCAATTGTTGTAGGCGGGGCAGCGTTAACGAGAAAATTTACAGATAATCGTATTTCACCATCCTATAAAGGACTTGTATGTTATGCGAGTGATGCGATGACTGGTCTTGATATTATTAATAAGCTTCAAAAAGAAGAAGAGCGTGAGAAGATGAAACAAGATAAAAAAGAACGTCATCTTCATATCGTAAAAAAAGAGGAGAAAAAAGTAGAAATTCCAGCAGTGATTGAGCCATTAGCGAAGGCAGAGGTTATAGTGCCTGATTCAACAAAGCGAATTGTATTACGAGATGTTCCCGCCCTTCATCTCGCACCATTTTTGAATAGACAAATGCTACTTGGACATCACCTTGGATTAAAAGGAAGCGTGAAGAAGCTTTTGCGAGAGGGAGATAAAAGAGCACATGAATTAAATGATTTAATAGATGAATTATTGCAGGAAGGACAATCTTGGTTAAAACCGAAAGCGGTGTATCAATTTTTCCCAGCGCAAAGTGACGGACAAAACATTGTAATATATGATCCAGAAGATCATACGCGTGTTATAGAGCGTTTCACATTCCCAAGGCAAGGAAGGGCTCCATATCGTACTTTAGGTGATTATTTACGACCAATTGGAGATGAGATGGACTATGTTGCTTTCCTATCTGTTACGGTTGGAGAAGGCGTTCGGGACATTGCTGAAGAGTGGAAGGCGAAAGGTGATTATTTACGCAGTCATGCCATTCAATCGTTAGCGCTTGAACTAGCAGAAGGACTTGCTGAAAAAACACATATGCTTATTCGTGATCGCTGGGGTATTCCAGATTCACCAGAATTGACGATGGAAGAACGTTTCCGTACGAAATATAGAGGGATACGCGTGTCCTTCGGTTATCCAGCATGTCCAGAACTTGCGGATCAAGAAAAGTTATTTCGACTTATTCATCCAGAAGAAATAGGTATTTCATTAACGGAAGGGTTTATGATGGAACCAGAAGCATCTGTAACGGCTATGGTATTTTCTCACCCCGAGGCAAGATATTTTAGTGTATTATAGTCTAGAAGGGGGAGACGTATGAAAAAAATAGTCTTTACAGGTGGCGGTTCGGCAGGGCATGTAACACCTAATTTAGCCATTATTCCGCATTTACAAGAACAGAATTGGGATATTTCTTACATTGGTTCTCATCAAGGAATTGAGAAAACGATTATAGAAAAGGAAGGCATTCCGTACTATAGTATTGCAAGCGGAAAGCTACGTCGTTATTTTGATTTGAAAAATATAAAAGATCCTTTTCTTGTAATGAAGGGCGTTATGGATGCGTATGTAAGGATTCGAAAACTAAAACCGGATGTGATTTTTTCAAAAGGTGGTTTCGTATCTGTACCAGTCGTAATTGGAGGATGGCTAAATAGAGTCCCTGTTTTATTACATGAATCTGATATGACGCCAGGACTAGCAAACAAAATTGCGCTCCGTTTTGCTTCGAAAATATTTGTTACATTTGAAGAAGCTGCGAAACATTTACCGAAAGAAAAAGTAATCTATACAGGATCTCCTGTACGTGAAGACGTGCTAAAGGGAAATCGTGAAAAAGGTTTAGCTTTTTTAGGTTTTTCACGTAAAAATCCAGTTATTACAATTATGGGAGGAAGTTTGGGCGCAAAGAAAATTAATGAAACTGTTCGAGAAGCGTTACCAGAACTTTTGAAAAAGTACCAAATTGTTCATCTTTGCGGAAAAGGTAATCTTGATGAAAGCTTACAAAATCAAGAAGGATATAGACAATTTGAATATATACATGGAGAGCTGCCAGACATATTAGCGATAACAGATTTTGTTATTTCACGTGCGGGTTCTAATGCCATTTTTGAGTTTTTAACATTGCAAAAACCGATGGTTTTAATTCCGCTATCGAAATTTGCAAGCCGTGGAGATCAAATACTAAATGCAGAGTCTTTTGAAAGACAAGGATATGCTTCCGTCTTGTATGAAGAAGATGTGACTGTAAAATCTCTTATAAAGCATGTTGAAGAATTAAATCAAAATAATGAGGTGTATAAAACAGCTCTAAAAAAATATAATGGAAAAGAAGCGATTCAAACAATCATTCAACATATTTCAGAGGCATGATGAAACAATCATGTCTTTTTTAATAGGATGAAAGATTCCAAGGATTGATATTTTTATGTTACAATAGCAGATGGATTAGTAGGGAAATTCCAATTAATGAAGCGTGAAAATACGAATGGATTAGGAGTGACTGTGTTGGAGCTAAGTCTCTATGAAAATACTGCACTTATTATATGCTTTGTGTTGTACGTTGGTAGTGTTATTGTTTATATTTCAAGGAAATTTTCGCAAGAAAGAGAGCTTGAAAAATCAGAAATAACAGCTGAACTAGAAATGTTAGCTGATGAAAGTTATAAAAAGAAAAAAATAAAAGAAGAGCATGAAGAATCCCATCATTTAAACGCAAATAAGTTTTAAAGATGGGGATTTTTTTTGAAGTCGTTCTTTATTATGTGTATAGCAAGTAACGCTAAAAGGAGTTTCCCGTACATAATGAAGGAGTGTATATAAATGAATTTTTATGTCGCCTCAGGATTCCAAAATAAACATCTTGTACGTTCTATAGCAAATGAACTGAAACATGCAGGATGGCACCATACATATGATTGGACAAGAAACGAAAGAGCTGTGAATCAAGAGCAATTAAGAGAAATTGGTCAGGCAGAAAAGAATGCTATTACAGAAGCGGATATATTTTTGCTTATATTAGATGGTGGAAACGGGAGCCATACAGAGTTTGGAATGGCGATTGCGCTAGAGAAAAAGATATATGTATATCATGAAAGAAATCCGCTCCAAACAACGTTCTATCATTTGCCAGAAATAAATATTTTTGAAGGAGATGCAACTGAATTTGCATCTTATGTTATGAATCATGTGAAATAATAGTAACTACCTAAAAGGTTATAAAAGTGATCTTTTGGGTACAGTGATGATAAGAAACATATATAAAGGAGTACATAATATGAAATTAGAAAATGGATGGGAAACGAGCTTTTTAGAAGTCGTACAAAATAGTGAATTTAAGAAAGAGGCACTTCTTAGCCAATTACTTTTTGCAGATAGTGAAGAAGTTGAGGAGCTTGTAGATGATTATGGTTATGAAGAAATCATTGACCGCGAACATGATGAGGAATTAGCTGATATTTTAGGAGAAGAACTTTTTAGTGAGATGGAACGATACGTATTCTTATCTTCACAGCCAGAAGAAAAACTTATTTCATTCGTAAATGGATTAGGTTTTCACGTGTTAGATTGGATCGTTCTTCTTGAAACAGAATTTGGCATTGATAGTGCAAACTTTACGTCGGACGCCGTGAAAATGTTAGAAAAGCGTTTTAGACAGTTTCCACACATAGAGGATAAGACAATTTTTGATATGACATTTGGAGAAGCGATGGATGTATTACAATCCATTACAGGATTACAACTGAAGGAAAAGATGAACGTATAATGTGAAAAAAGAACGTGAGGCTATCACGTTCTTTTTTTCACATTATAATAATTTTGTCATCTAGTTTTGTTTGTCCGCTAAGAAGTGCGTTTAAATATTCCACTTTTCTTATACAGGCCTGTATATGTCTTTCAACCTCTTGTAACTCTGCTTGGTGATGTGTTTCAATCGGATGAATTTGTACGTTGAATTTTTCAAATTGACTACTATATGTTATTTCTGCATAGCCGCTCATAATATCCATTTCGTTATGAAATAAAAATTGCTTCGTTTTGTCACAGAATGATACATCCTGAAAGCCATATACTTTTAATGCTTCAATTACTTTTTTTATCATTTTTGTATTCATTTTTTTTAACCCTCTTTACGAAGTTCTACTTATACATTATACCATAAAAAATTACATAGAAAGCGCTTCCAAGTGTATTTTATTATAAACTTTACGTTTCAATCACAAAAATGAAACAAAGAAAAAATAATTGTAAAGAAGGAAGGACTCTTTTATTGTTTCGTCATATATATAGAGAAATAGTGCAAGGAAAGGAAATTTTCTGAAGTTGAGTTCGTATTTCCAATTTGAGCGCAATAAAAGAGGTGAGGATCTTGAACTTTGATATTGTAGGACAAAAAGCATATATAAAAGATGGACCATATCGGAACCGAATTGGAATTGTAAAGAAAAATGAAGAACAAGAAAGCCCGCGCTTTGCTATCGTAATTGGAGAGCAAAGTGTTGAGATAGAGCTAAAGGATATCGTATTAGTTGGAGTAGACGTAGGACAATTTCATACATGGTGCGAGCAAAATGGTTATTTGTAAAAGGGACGGGCTGTGAGATAATGAAATCTATTTGAGAAAAGAGAATATGTTATTGTATTCTCTTTTTCTATGTGTAAGGAGATAGAAATGAAGTATAAAGAACGAGATTTACATAGTGTTTGAAACAATATGTTATGCCTTATGTATAAAAGATAAAGAGGAAGATGGAAAGAACTAAAAAAGGACGCTAACAGTTTTGTTAGCGTCCTTTTCATTATGAAGCAATTTCACCAGTTTTTGTATCATCTTGATTGTACGTATCTTGATCTAATTCACCAAGCCATTTACTAGAAATAAGACCTGCTGTCATAGACCCACTTACGTTAAGAGCTGTACGGCCCATATCGATTAATGGCTCAACCGAGATAACAAGAGCGACAATACCGATTGGTAAGTTCATTGTAGATAGTACGATTAAAGCTGCGAATGTTGCACCGCCACCAACTCCGGCAACACCGAATGAGCTAATTGCAACGACAGCGATTAAAGTTAAAATAAATTGTGGTTGTAATGGATCGATTCCTACAGTTGGAGCGACCATCATTGCAAGCATTGCTGGATAAATACCTGCGCAACCGTTTTGTCCGATAGATACTCCAAATGATGCTGCGAAGTTTGCGATCCCTTCAGAAATACCAAGTTTTTCTTTTTGAGCTTCAATATTTAATGGCATTGCACCAGCACTAGAGCGAGATGTGAATGCAAATGTTAATACAGGGAACACCTTTTTCAAATATTGAATTGGATTTAAACCAGATAGAGCAATTAATAATAAGTGGATAACGAACATTACGATAAGTGCTACGTAAGACGCTAACACGAAGTTACCAAGCTTTAAAATAGCATTTATATCGCTACCAGCAACTGTTTTTGCCATAAGAGCTAATACGCCGTATGGAGTAAGACGTAAAATTAATGTTACCATACGCATTACAATTGCATATACAGCATCAAGCATCTTCTTAAATAGCTCTGCTTGTTCTGGATATTTTCGTTTTACACCTATAAAGGCGATACCGATAAATGCTGCAAATATTACAACAGAAATTGTTGAAGTTGGACGAGCACCTGTTAAATCAAGAAATGGATTTGTAGGTAACAGCTCTAATAATTTATCTGGAATTGTTGTCTTCTCAATAGAAGTGAATCTTTCTTCAACTAACTTCAGACGAGCAGATTCTGCATCACCTTGTTGCAGGCCTGTTGCAGATACATCAAACCCTGCACTCGCAGCGATACCGACAGCTGCAGCGATTCCTGTAGTAAGAATTAAAATTCCGATAATAAGACCACTAATTTTACCAAGATTTTTCGTTAATTGTAATTTTGTAAATGCTGAAATGATAGATACTAAAATAAGTGGCATAA
>NZ_BOQB01000263.1 GCF_018332475.1 Bacillus sanguinis
GGCCCAGTAGGTCCAGTAGCACCAGTGTCTCCAGTCGGCCCAGTAGGTCCAGTAGCACCAGTCGGTCCAGTCGGCCCAGTCGGTACAGTTGGTCCAGTCGGCCCAGTCGGTCCAGTCGGTCCAGTAGGTCCGGTAGGAAGGGTAAACGGTGGTATTGGTGGTAATGTTGGTCCTACAAGATTAGGGTCAAATGCACTAGCTGATAAAGATTCATCGGGATTCAATCCATCTGAATAATTATTATTTGACATAAATTCACCTCCATAAAGCGTTCATTATATAGTAGATGCAAAACCGGAAGAAAATGACACGGACATTTGAATTATTGAAAAGAAATCTTAAACTGCTTGTGCAAGTTAAAAAAGTGGAAAGTTTATTGTATGTATAACATATGATTGATTTGGAAGAGGGTGATTATGTTGAACAAGCAAGGAATTACAATTAGTTTATGTATGATTGTTCGAGATGAGGAAGATACAATAGGTCGATGTTTAGATGCAGTCGAAAAAATTGTTGATGAAATTATTATAGTTGATACAGGTTCTATTGATCGAACGAAAGAAATTGTAGCTCAATATACCTCTAACATATATGACTTTCCATGGATTAATGATTTTGCGGCAGCGAGAAATTTTTCTTTTTCAAAAGCAACGCAAGAGTATATATTGTGGCTAGATGCAGATGACGTATTATTAGAAGATGCTCAAGAAGCATTGAAACTCTTAAAAAGAGAATTAGATCCTAAAATTGATGCTGTTTCGATGCCTTATCATCTTGCAATGGATTCTAACGGAAAACCTTTATATTGTACAAAAAGAAATCGACTTGTAAAGCGTGAAAAACAATTTCAATGGTATGGAAAGGTTCATGAGTATTTAGCTATTTCTGGTGAAACTTTTAGTAGTAATGTTGCTATTACACATAAAAAAGAGAAAAAGGTAACAAATCGTAATTTGAAAATTTTTCAAAATGCTGTAGCTGCAGGAGAAGAATTGAGTCCGAGAGATTTATTTTATTACGCAAATGAATCTATGGATAACCAAAAATATGATGATGCAGTTATGCTATATGAAACATTTCTTAATCAAGACGAAGGATGGTACGAAGAAAAAATTTATGCATGTGGTAAGTTAGGAGATTGCTATGCAAAGCTTGGATCATGGGAAAAGGCAGTTGAATCTTGCGTGAAGTCGTTTCGATATGATGTTCCTAGAGGAGAGAATTGTACAAGAATAGGATATATATATATGGAACAACAAAAATATAACGAAGCGATATTTTGGTTTAAACTTGCGACAGAAGTACCAATGGCAACGGAGAGTCCATTTCATAGTCCAGCGAGCTACACATGGCTTCCCTATTTACAAATGTGTATTTGTTATAGCAAGTTAGGAGAGCAAGACAAAGCTTATTATTACAACGAATTAGCAGCTGCTTATGTTCCAAATAATGCTGCAATTGAATATAACCGCAAATATTTTCGGGATGTTTTTGATAAACAATATAAAGTGTAATAAGTTTCGTTTTGTTAGAAATGGTTTATCGTTATTCTAACTCTAATAGATTGGTTATATATTAGTGTATCAGTAATGGAACCAATATTAGATGAATGAGATTTATATTTCAAATTCAATTTGCATAAGGAGTGTGTAAAATGAATCGTGAAAAAAGTTCTCTATATGAAGAAAAGTCCGAGCATTATTACAATGCAGCGAATCCGAATTTATTAAAGCACATAAAAAAGGAATGGAAAGAAGTTCTTGATATTGGTTGCTCGGGCGGTGCATTGGGAGCAGCTATAAAAGAAAATGGCACACGTGTATCTGGAATTGAGGCATTCCCAGAGGCGGCAGAAAAAGCAAAAGAAAGACTTGATCATGTGATTTTAGGGGATATAGAAAAAATAGATCTTCCTTATGAGGAGGAGCAATTTGATTGCGTCATATTTGGGGATGTATTAGAGCATTTATTTGATCCTTGGGCTGTAATAGAAAAAGTAAAGCCATATATAAAAGAAAATGGTGTAATTTTAGCAAGTATACCAAACGTTGCTCATATTTCAGTATTAGCGCCGTTACTTGCTGGGAATTGGACGTATACAGAATATGGTTTATTAGATAAAACGCATATTCGTTTCTTTACATTTAATGAAATGCTCCGAATGTTTTTAAAAGCAGGATATTCGATTAGTAAAGTAGATCGTGTATATATTGATCATAAAATGTATGAACCGCTTATTGAGGAGTTATATGGAATTTGTAAGAAATATCGTCTTGGAAGTGGCTTCATGGCTGAGACGGTCGTATTTCAGTATATTATTGAAGCAGAAAAATCGCAGTTATGAGTGCTGCTGAAAAAACAATATTATTTGTTACGTGTATAAATGATCGGAAAATGTATGCACAATGCGTGCGGCATATATTGAGATTGGGAGTGCCTCCAGGATATATTGTACAATTTATGCCAATTCGGAATGCGAAAAGTATGACGAGCGGATATAATCAAGCGATTTCACATCCAGCGAAATATAAAGTATATATACACCAAGATGTTTTCATTATGAATGTGGCATTTTTATACGGATTACTTCAATTATTTAACGAACATGAACATCTTGGAATGATTGGAATGATTGGAGCCCAATATGTTCCTCCAAACGGAATATGGAATGTAGGCAGAGGAGTTGTTGGAAAAGTAATTGGTTATATGAACGATTTATTTTATATGGCAACTCAAGAACAGCCGTACCATGAGTCAAAAACATTTATGCCTGTGGAATGTATCGACGGTTTATTGATGGCAACGCAATACGATATTCCGTGGCGAGAAGACTTGTTTGATGGGTTTGACTATTATGATGTATCTCAGTCATTTGAATTTAGAAAAGCTGGCTATACAGTTGGGGTTCCTGTACAACGTGATGCGTGGTGCATTCACTATCATATTGATGTGAATATGACCAACTATGAAAAGTATAGAAAGATATTTGTGGAGAACTATATGTCAGATGTAAATCAAGACGAATAGAGGGGCTACAAAATGAAGGATCGTACAATATTAGTTGTTGTTTGTGTAAATAATGAAGAGCTATTTGAACAATGCGAGAGACAAATAAGAAACCTTTTTGTTCCCCCTGATTATGTCGTACAAATTTTTCCGATACGAGATGCAAAAAGTATGGCAAGTGCATATAACCGAGCACTTTCATATCCAGCGAAGTATAAGGTTTATATACATCAGGATACTTATCTTATTAATCGAGAGATGTTTTATACACTTATTTCTCTTTTTAAAGATAACGAAAAACTTGGTTTAATTGGGGTAGCTGGTGCGCAGTTTTTACCGAGTAACGGGATATGGTGGGAAGGGAAAAATTTAGTAGGAAAAGTGATTGAGTATAGAAGACGGAATTATCAATTATTAAATTTAGATCAGGGGTTTTATGGAAGCCAATCTTTTATGTCAGTGCAGGCAATTGATGGCCTATTCATGGCAACGCAGTATGATATTCCGTGGCGAGAAGATTTGTTTCAAGGGTTCCACTTTTATGATGTATCACAGTCTTTAGAGTTTCAAAGGGCTGGTTATTTAATTGGTATCCCAAATCAATCAAATTTATGGTGTATTCATTATAACGGAGATGAATTTGATGCGGATACATATGAGAAAGATCGAAAAGTGTTTGTAGAACAGTATAAAGACATATTATCTCCATCATAAGGGAGAGATGCAGAGTGAAAGGGATTATTTTAGCAGGCGGTACTGGATCGAGGCTATATCCAATAACGAAAGTAACGAATAAACATTTGCTTCCTGTTGGACGTTATCCAATGATTTATCATGCGGTATATAAGCTAAAACAATGCGAAATTACAGATATTATGATTATTACAGGTAAAGAGCATATGGGAGATGTTGTTAGTTTTTTAGGAAGCGGTCAAGAGTTTGGGGTGTCCTTTACGTATCGTGTGCAAGATAAGGCTGGCGGAATTGCACAAGCATTAGGGCTTTGTGAGGATTTCGTTGGGAAAGACCGTATGGTAGTTATATTAGGGGATAATATCTTTTCAGATGACATTCGTCCGTACGTGGAAGAGTTTGCAACTCAAAAAGAAGGTGCGAAAGTACTGCTGCAATCTGTAGATGATCCGGAGAGATTTGGTGTAGCAAATATTGAAAACCGAAAAATAATTGAAATTGAAGAAAAACCGAAAGAGCCGAAAAGTTCCTATGCAGTTACAGGAATTTATTTGTATGATTCGAAAGTCTTTTCTTATATAAAAGAATTAAAACCTTCCGCAAGGGGAGAACTTGAAATTACAGATATTAATAATTGGTATTTAAAAAGAGGAGTACTTACTTATAATGAAATGATCGGTTGGTGGACCGATGCGGGAACTCATGTTTCTCTTCAAAAGGCGAATACGTTAGCTCGGGATATAAACTTTGGTAAACAGTTTAACGGAGAATAGGTGAGAATATGAAAGTTGTAGAAACAAACTTTATCGGCGCAAAATTGTTAGAACCGAGGTTATTAGGAGATGAGCGTGGCTTTTTTACTGAAAGTTATAATAAGAAGGTGCTAGAAACACTAGGGATTACGTATTCATTTGTACAGGATAACGTTTCTTATTCAGCTAGGTCGGGAACGGTTCGGGGATTACACTTTCAAAAGAATCCGAAAGCACAAACGAAACTTATTCAAGTTATGCAAGGAGCAATCTATGATGTTATCGTTGATTTACGAAAAGATTCACCAACGTTTAAACAGTGGAGCGGATATATTTTAAGCGCGGATAATCACCGGCAATTATTAGTGCCAAAAGGATTTGCACATGGTTTTTGTACACTTGTCCCGCATACGATTGTTATGTATAAAGTAGATGAGTATTATAGTGCTGATCATGACTCAGGGGTACTTTGGGAAGATAAAGAATTAGCAATTCCATGGCCGGTAACAAGTCCTATTTTGTCTGATAAAGACCGAATATTACCGTTACTGCATGAATGTGAAGATAGCTATTGAGTAGGAGAGTTGTTATATGAATATATTAGTAACAGGTGGGGCCGGATTTATTGGAAGTAATTTTGTTCATTACATGTTACAAAGATATGAAACATATAAAATTATTAATTTCGATGCATTAACATATAGTGGAAATCTAAATAATGTAAAGTCTATTCAAAATCATCCGAATTACTATTTTGTAAAAGGGGAAATTCAGAATAAAGAGTTGCTAGAATATGTTATTAAGGAACGTGACGTACAAGTAATTGTCAATTTCGCAGCTGAATCACACGTGGATCGTAGTATTGAAAATCCGATTCCTTTTTATGATACAAATATAATTGGGACAGTCACCTTATTAGAAGTAGTAAAAAAATATCCACATATTAAACTTGTGCAAGTATCAACAGATGAGGTGTACGGCTCTTTAGGGAAAACAGGGCGATTTACAGAGATAACTCCGTTAGCTCCAAATAGTCCATATTCTTCAAGCAAGGCGAGCGCCGATATGATAGCTTTATCTTATTATAAAACATATCAATTACCAGTTATAGTAACGCGTTGCTCCAATAACTATGGGCCGTATCAATATCCTGAAAAATTAATTCCGTTAATGGTTACGAATGCGCTGGAAGGAAAAAAATTACCGTTATATGGCGATGGATTAAATGTAAGAGATTGGTTACATGTAACGGATCATTGTAGTGCGATTGATGTTGTTCTGCATAAGGGGCGTATAGGAGAAGTATATAATATAGGCGGAAATAATGAGAAAACAAATGTAGATGTTGTAGAACAAATTATTACCCTCTTAGGAAAAACGAAAAAAGATATTGCGTATGTTACAGACCGTTTAGGACATGATCGTCGTTATGCGATTGATGCACAAAAGATGAAGAAAGAGCTCGGATGGGAACCGCAGTATACGTTTGAACAAGGGCTAGAAGAAACGGTGGAATGGTATGAACATCATATAGAATGGTGGAAACCACTAAAAGAAAAGTAAGGGGCATATAAATGAAAGAACGGATTATCATAACAGGAGCAAATGGTCAATTAGGAAAGCAACTACAAGAAGAGTTAAATCCTGAAGAATATGACATATATCCATTTGATAAAAAGTTACTAGATATAACAAATATATCCCAAGTGCAGCAAGTAGTACAAGAAATAAGGCCACATATAATTATTCATTGTGCAGCGTATACGAAGGTTGATCATGCTGAGAGAGAACAAGATATTGCGTATAGAATAAATGCAATAGGAGCTCGAAATGTAGCGGTTGCTTCACAATTAGTAGGAGCGAAGTTAGTTTATATTAGTACTGATTATGTATTTCAGGGTGACAGACCGGAAGGGTATGATGAATTTCATAATCCGGCACCGATAAATATATATGGAGCTTCTAAGTATGCGGGAGAGCAGTTCGTCAAAGAGTTACATAATAAATACTTTATTGTTCGTACATCGTGGTTATATGGTAAATATGGAAATAATTTTGTGAAAACGATGATGCGATTAGGGAAAGAGAGGGCAGAAGTATCTGTTGTAGCGGATCAAATTGGTTCTCCTACGTACGTGGCAGACTTAAATAGGATGATTAATGAGCTTATTCGCACTTCTTTATACGGTACGTATCACGTATCTAATAGAGGATCATGCTCTTGGTTTGAATTCGCCCAAAAAATATTTTTGTATGCAAATATGAAAGTGAATGTATTACCTGTTTCAACTGAGGAATTTGGGGCTGCAGCAGTTAGGCCGAAATATTCTATTTTCCAACATAACATGATACGATTAAATGGTTTTTTACAAATGCCTTCTTGGGAAGAAGGATTAGAGCGTTTTTTTATAGAAACAAAAAGTCATTAACAATTTTAAGTTAATGACTTTTTTGTTTGCCTTTAAGAGGTTTTATGTTACTATAATTATAGTATCAGGTACTAATAACAAGTATAAGTATTTCTGGGAGGATATATCATGGAACTATTACAAGGGAAAACATTTGTTGTTATGGGCGTTGCGAACCAAAGAAGTATTGCGTGGGGAATTGCTCGCTCTTTGCATAATGCAGGTGCAAAACTAATCTTCACATATGCAGGAGAACGTTTAGAGAGAAACGTTCGTGAATTAGCGGATACATTAGAAGGACAAGAATCACTTGTATTACCTTGTGATGTAACAAATGATGAAGAACTTGCAGCTTGCTTTGAAACAATCAAGCAAGAAGTTGGTACAATTCATGGTGTAGCACACTGTATTGCTTTTGCAAATCGTGACGACTTAAAAGGTGAATTTGTAGATACTTCTCGCGATGGGTTTTTACTTGCACAAAATATTAGTGCATTCTCTTTAACAGCTGTAGCAAGAGAAGCGAAGAAAGTAATGACAGAAGGCGGAAATATTTTAACGCTAACATATCTTGGCGGCGAGCGTGTTGTGAAAAATTATAACGTTATGGGTGTTGCGAAAGCTTCATTAGAAGCGAGTGTGAAATATTTAGCTAACGATTTAGGCCAACATGGCATTCGTGTTAACGCTATTTCAGCAGGACCAATTCGTACGTTATCTGCAAAAGGTGTAGGCGACTTTAACTCAATCTTAAGAGAAATTGAGGAGCGCGCACCACTTCGTCGTACAACAACTCCAGAAGAAGTTGGAGATACAGCAGTATTCTTATTCAGTGATTTAGCACGCGGCGTAACAGGAGAAAACATTCACGTTGATTCAGGGTATCATATCCTAGGATAAATATAATCGTAATTTTTAAAGGACAATCTCTACATGTTGAGATTGTCCTTTTTATTTGTTCTTAGAAAGAACGATTTTTAACGAAAGTTCTTACCACGTTATGAATATAACTATAATAGTACACGATTTATTCAGCTACGTATGGAAGTGGGAGGGACGAGTGTGAAGAATAAAAATAAAAGTTCAACAGTTGGAAAACCGTTGTTATATATTACGCAAGTAAATATGGAACTTGCTGCACCGAGAATAAAAAGAATTATTTTAACAAATTTTGAAAATGAGAATCGAAAAGAGGAAAGTAATAGAAATGAAAATGTTGTCAGTAGTGCTGTGGAAGAGGTAATAGAACAACAGGAACAACAAGAAGAGCAGCAAGTAGAAGAAACAATAGAAGAAGAGGAACAGGTACAAGAACAGCAAGAGCCAGTGAGAACTGTTCCGTATAATAAATCATTTAAGGATATGAATAATGATGAGAAAATTCATTTCTTATTAAACCGTCCTCATTACATCCCGAAAGTAAGGTGCAGAATAAAAACAGCTACAGTTTCTTATATTGGATCAATCATCTCGTATCGTAATGGCATTGTATCCATTATGCCGCAAAATAGTATGAGAGATATTAGGTTGTCTATAGATGATATCCAATCGATTAGTATGGCCGGCTTTTAAATATGTAAAGGTGGTAGAAAACTTCTACCACCCCAATAGTTTTTTAGTTTACTTCACTTATTAGATAGAAACGTCGCGTAAGCACTGAATCGCACAGAAGCAGCTTAAATCAACAGTAAGACAAGTGTTAGTCGATACTAATCTTGCGTTTGGTACAGCTAAAAACGTACAAATTGGATCATTATCAGGTGGTACAGGAGATGTATCACCTAATACTACAGTTAATACACGTAGTACAGCACAGCTATCATCATCTACACTTTCCACACGGAAAATTGGAGATCGGCAGCTTGAAAGGCTTGCAGTTGGTGCAAATGCTTCAAAAGGTTCTCCAGTTTTTGTGTATAAAATAAAAGGGCGTGTATTAGCTACTGAAGCACTATTGTGTGCTCCTAAAAATGGGATTTCACAACCAGATCCACACGTTGTTGTAGAACAATCTTGTAATTCATTGATGAATTTTACAACGTCAACTACACAATGAGAAGAGCCATGGTGTTTATTTTCGTTACAACTCATTAATGTCACTCCTTATCTTCTTGTTTGTATTTACATTAATAAGATATTGGAGTTGAGGAGATTTGGTCACAATCTCAAGACCTTTTTTTTTAAATAGGCGAAAGAGGATAAGGGAAGGTGGAATTATGCTGTTTACAAGCTGGCTTTTATTTTTTATTTTCGCTTTAGCTGCTTTTAGGCTCACTCGTTTAATTGTTTATGATAAAATTACGGGCTTTTTGCGAAGGTCATTTATTGATGAATTAGAGGTTACAGAGCCGGATGGAAGTGTATCAACGTTTACAAAAGTAAAAGGGAAAGGATTAAGAAAGTGGATTGGCGAATTATTAAGCTGTTATTGGTGTACAGGTGTATGGGTTAGTGCTTTTTTATTAGTTTTATATAATTGGATTCCTATCGTTGCAGAGCCATTACTTGCATTATTAGCTATTGCAGGAGCCGCAGCAATCATTGAAACGATTACAGGATATTTTATGGGAGAATAATATATTTCCATAATACGAGAAAAAGCGGAGTTTAAAAGAATGAGGGAACGGAAATAAAGAGTTGTTCATATAGTAAATAGACAGAATTGACAGTAGAGGAGATGTTTGCTGTGAGCAATAATCCAAGGCAAAATTCATATGACCTGCAGCAATGGTATCATATACAGCAACAACACCAATTGCAACAACAGGCATATCAAGAACAATTGCAACAACAAGGATTTGTGAAGAAAAAAGGATGTAATTGTGGGAAAAAGAAGAACATAATAAAACAATATGAAGAATGAAACACTCATGTTACTATGAGTGTTTTTTATTACAAAAATAAAAAGCGGTATTTCAAAGGAGAAATACCGCTTTTTACTAGCTAATTTGTGCAACTGTTAATGCTGCAGCACGGATGTCTACAGTTCCAATTAACTCGACTGGTACAATTTGAATTAAGTCACCAGGGTTTAAGTTAATCAGAATAACACCGCTGGATACGTCTACTTCACCAGTACCAATAACGTTAGAACGAACCGCTGTACCTGATCCAGGAATAATGTTAGCTGGTGTACCTAATGATAAGAAGAAACGACCAGCTTCTGGTGCAACAGGTGCGTTATCAAGACTAATTGTTAATGTATAACTGATTTGATAAATACCAGCTCGTAGAATTCGAATGCCATCTCCGACACTTACTGTATCATTTATTACAGGAACAGTAATATTTGGGTTTGGACTTACGCTAGGTAATAGTAGTGGTGTAAATAATGAAGCAAACTGAGGTGCAGACGCGTTGAAAGCAAAACCAAAGGCAGGTAGTGTACTAGCTGGTTTCGCCTCGCAATCGATTTTAGTAAATTCGCAATCAGAAGAGAACATGTTTTTCACTCCTTTATCTGTTTCTACTTTCAGTTAATGAAAAGGACAGGTTCTATGTTCTAGACAAGTTCCCAATTTTATAAAAAATACATAATAATACCTTTTAAGCATGGATTGGGTGG
>NZ_BOQB01000264.1 GCF_018332475.1 Bacillus sanguinis
TATATGATAGATTATAGAATAATTTCAAGAGAAAACTATTCAAATAAGATTGGAGAGCTTGTAACAATGCTTGAACATACAAGAGATGTTACATTGAGCGAAATCTCCAATTTAAACCAAAGTGATTTAGATTTCTTACCAAACGGTAGTTCAAACACTATTGGTTCTCTCTTATCACATATTGCAGCGATGGAGTTTGTTCATCAAGTTATCTCGTTTGAAAAAAGAGATTTAACTGAAAGTGAATATCTAAAGTGGCGAATTTCTTTAGAACTTGGAGACAAAGCAAGGGAAGGAATAAAAAAGCAATCTTTAGATTATTATTTGAATGAATTATCACAAGTTAGAGAAAATACACTAACATATCTGAAATTGAATTTAGTAAATCACGTATTGAACACGAATTGCTCTGGATTACATCACTTATGAAGAAAATATAAAAATTAACAAGAAAAGTTAAAAATAATGAATGAAAATGAGATTTATTATCAATACTATAATTAATAAAAGGGCAACCACGATTTGGCTACCCTTCAAAAATTTATACTTCTGGATCGAAAGTTTTGCAATCTGTTTCTTCCGTAGTTGATGCATGTTTCCCTTTATGACTTACTACATAAATTGCATCTGCACTACATTTATTGCCATTAGCCCAAAATTTACAGTTGTTTACTTCACATAAAACGTCTTGTGCCATAGTATCACACCTCCTTGTTCTAATATCATTAACAAAATTCGGAGGTATGATACTCTTTGTCATGCATTTTTTATTACCTTTTTAGTTTTCTTAATGGTTCAATGTCCCCTTGTACAATAGCATCTATATTTTCTGTTATTTTTTCAATGTCAAAATGCCACCATTGAATTTGCAATAATTCTTCTACTATTGTATTTGTAAATCGTTCCTTTATTTTATTTGCAGGGTTTCCACCAACAATTGTATATGGTGCGACGTCTCTAGTCACAACAGATTTTGCTGCAATGATTGCACCATCTCCTATTTTTATTCCAGGCATAATCGTTGTATCCATACCAATCCATACGTCATTTCCTATAACTGTATCACCTTTGTAGGGTAAATCAGACAAATTAGGTGTATACTTCTCCCACCCATTTCCAAATATATTAAATGGATATGCCGAAAATCCATCCATCCGATGATTAGCTCCGTTCATAATAAAGGTAACTCCATTTGCAATACAACAAAACTTTCCAATAGTAAGATGATCTCCAAGAAATTCATAATGATGTAATACTCGATCTTCAAATGTTTCTCCATCTTTCGCATCATAATAAGAATAGTCACCAACAAGTATATTAGCTTTCGTTATTGTATTTTTTATAAAATGAACGTTTTGATTTCCTTCAATTGGGTATTTTACATTTGGATTAGGATTCATGTTGTACAGCACTTCCTTTACCATTTATTTCACTTTCTACCGCTATTACTGGCTTTAAATTGTATATAGGTAAAATAAATAATAATCCAATTATAAATAGTAAAGCTGTGCCCTCATACATTGTACTTAATGAGAACACCTCTTTTAATGAACCAGCAATACTCATTGTTACTACCATTGAACCGGTGAATAGTGGACTTAAAATGCCATTTACACGACCAATAAAATCTGTATCGCTGTTTTGAATAATGAGCGTATTAATACCTATTTGGATACATGGAAGAGCTAACCCACTAAAAAGTTGTGCTATAAGTGTCACCCATAAATTCGTCGAATAACCTATAATACCAATGCCGATCGCCTGACCGAGCATCCCTACAATTAACATCTTTTGCGGAGCAACATTTTTCGCAAATACCATCGCTAAAGCGCCACCAACAATCATACCCGCGCCATTTACTGTTAGTAACCATTGCAAACTCTCTTTTGATAACCCTAACTGCTCAGTCACAATAAATATACCTAATGGCTGAATTAATCCTATACCTAGTCCTGCTGCCATAAAACAAAGCCCTAACAAAGTTAATGCTTTTTTCTTTTTCACATATTTAATACCATCCAGCATCTCCTGCAATAGCGTGATTTCTTTCTTCTCAATATCATTCTCAAGATCTTTCGGAAGAAATAATAACACAGCTGCTGCTAGTAAAAAAGCGATTCCTGTTATGATAATTGAAATATAAATTCCAAAACTATGAAAAATAAATGTTCCAAGAATCGGCCCTAATATCATAAAAATCGCAAATATTGTTTGATATATAGACATCGCTAATTGGATCTGTTCCGCCGATAAATGCTGTTTAAACAATTTCATACCTGATGGTTGAGAAAACTGCGAAAGGATTGCAGAAATAAGCGTGACAAAAAACACGATTTTCCATGTTCCAAACATAAGTGTAATTAATACAGCGAATACTGAAATGGAACTTAACGTTTCACACCATATCATCGTCTTCTTTGGCTTCCACCTATCAGCAAAGGTTCCACCTATAAAGGAAAAGATGAAAATTGGAGCAAACTCAGCAACCGAAATCATTGAAATAGCAAAAGCATCACCTTTTGTCATTTCCATTACATATAGTAATACCGCAAAGTTCCGAACCCATATTCCAATTTGTAAAAATAATGCTGATGCAAGAATTCCTTGCACAAACCGATTTTTTAATACTTGTGATACCCCATTGTTTTGTTTCGTTACTACATTTGTCGACATAAAAAAGCCCCCTATTTCATGTTCTGAACAGGAGGCAGCACAAATCATATAAAAAGACTATATATTCGCAGAGCGAAATACATCCCTTTTCTATAAATGCACAGACTAACCCTATTCAGAAGAATATTTCGTTTTTTAACGAAGATCTCTTACAAATAGAATTAGTTGATCATTGGGATGTGTTCACCCTTCCTTTTCGAATTTAAATAACACATACATACTCTATGTAAAGCATTTTCGATGTATGCATGTCTTAAAATAAATATTCTAGAATGTTAATGGTAATTCCTCTAAAGAACGCATTAAATAATTACCTTGCCATTTAATATCTTCACGATTTCCTTTTATTTGCAAATCAGGCATTCGCTTAAACAAAGTAGTAATAGCAATCTTTGCTTCTAACTTAGCAAGCGGAGCTCCAAGGCAGAAATGACTACCATGACCAAAGGCAATGTGACGATTATTCTCCCGTGTAATATCGAATACTTCCGGGTTTTCGAATACTGCTTCATCACGGTTGGCGGAAGCTAATGCAATGACAACCATATCTCCTTTTTGGATTGTTTGGTCATGGATTTGAAAAGGTTCAGCCGCCCATCTTGAAGTTGTAACCTCAACTGGAGAATAATATCGTAATCCTTCCTCAATAGCTGCATCAATTAATTTTGGATTTTCTTTTAATAACTGTAATTGGTCCGGATTTTCAAGAAGTGCTAATACCGTATTTGTAATTAAATTTACCGTTGTTTCGTGTCCCGCCACAATTAGTAACATTATCATTGAATATAGTTCCCGAGCGCTAAGTTTATGCCCTTCACTTTCTGCAAGTATTAAAGCACTCACCAAGTCCTCTTTTGGTTCTTGTCTTTTAACATCAACTAAATATTGAAGATATGTAATAAACTCAGATAGTTGCTTTTCAGTTTCTTTTATTTCTTCTGGTGTTTCTGGGTAAGCAATGACAGCATGAGACCAAATTCTAAATTTCGCTTGATCTTCTTTCGGAATGCCGAGCATTTCACTTATTACAATAATCGGTAAAGGGAACGAGTAATCATCAACAAGATTTAATGAACCTTTGCGCTCGACTTCATTTAACAAATCATCTGCAATAACCTGTATTCTCCCTTCCAATTGCGTGATCATCTTCGGTGTAAAAGCTTTTTGCACAAGTGATCGTAAACGATTGTGATTAGGTGGATCTGAATTTAACATGTGCGTCGTTAAATAATCACTATTGTCAACAGTAAGAAACACATTCAATGTATCTTGAGAAAACACATTGGCCGGATCTTTTTTTAAGCGATTATCTTTTAAAAGTGGTAGCGCATCTTCATATCTTGTAATAAGCCACTCTGCACCTAATTCAGTTTTATTCACAAATAAAATGGGTTGCATTTTTCTTGATTCTTTATAAATCTCATATGCATCTTCTTTAAATTGCGCTGAAGCTAAATTAATGCCATCTTCTATTCTTCGGCCAACTTTATTTTTCATTGACATTGTATTCCCTCACTCTCATTTGTTTTTGAAAATGAACCAACATATGCATTATACGCTAATAAAAACGTGAAAATTGTAAATTTTTAATCAAAATCTTACTTCATATATTGAAAAATAAAAAAGTGAGGGAGTAAAATCTTTCTACTCTCTCACTTTTCTTTATGCGAAACACATGAAATTACTAATTTGTTGATAGCGGTAGCTTACTTTACGACGACGACCACCTTGCCAAGTGTAACCTGATACTCCGTTCCTTCTCACTTCAGTCGGGAAGAACCATAAGTCTCTTCCGAAAGGTCCTGGACGATGTAAACGTAAAAAGCCCCATCTTCCTAGACAGTTACACATCCATGATTTCATATTACCTGGTTGTGCTGGAGACGCAAATGTAGACGGTAACGACGGCGCTTGAGACGGTGGTGGTGACGTTGGCGCATCTTCCGCATCATCTGGTCTATAATCCTCTTGTTCCATATCTCTCAATTCATTTACAGATTCATACCCGTAGTTTTGTGGGTTATAATACATCTCTTGATTATATGGATAATTTTGCTGGTTATACATATTAACAAATCACCTACTTTTCATTCAGTACCTTTAACATTCATATGTGATAAGCACTCTATAGGAAGCTTATGTATAGCCTAAATTCAACAGAAAAATAAAGCTCGTATTTTAAAAATACGAGCTTCTTCATAATCGGAATAGATGTATTATTTTCTTAATTTCACACTATAAAAACGCATTTCATCTAACGAACCTTCAAATTCAAATACTTCTTGTTTAATTAATTCCTTTAAGCGATATTCTAAAAACGTATCGCCAACTAGCTGCTCTACATGACCAAGTGCTTCACCAATTACTCTAGGAGTTTTTAGGAACTCTCGATCCGCACCTATACTTTTCGCGCATTCAATAATAAATTGATCAAAATAATCTTCTTGTACAGAACGCACTTCATCGTCCGTCCAAACTCTTAAAAATTCCGTACTTTTCGATAGACTATCCCACTCATATTCATACTGCGTTCGGTTCTCTTCAGTTAAGTACGGAAATTCTGCCAAACCTTTTTGCAATAGAGCTAAACTTTCAGGTGCTAACTCTCCAGTTCCACGAATATCATATTCTTGTTTTAATATTTCTTTACTTGCTTCAGATGTATTCATAACGCGAATGTTTTTCTTATCTTTTAATTGCGCCATTACAAAACATAGGCCCACATGTTCATGTGCGTTATCGGCTTTCCAAATTGTAATAGGCGTTTCAATAGGGATAGTATATAGTTCTTCCATAGTTTCTAAAAAACTTGATAAATACTCTTCTTCAAAATAATTTTCA
>NZ_BOQB01000265.1 GCF_018332475.1 Bacillus sanguinis
GAATTCTTCCATCAATAATAGACTGAATTGGTTCTTTTGATTTTTTTATGTAATCTACTAATGCTTCAAAATCAGTTGATCCTGTTTCAGCATCTTTACCGTTTTTAAAGGATACAAATCCATCTCCACCTGAAGCTAGAAATGCGTTCGCAACGACGCTGTAAGTTTTAGAAGGATTAATTTCTTCTCCATTTGTTAAGCGAATACTTGTTACTTTTTCTCCATTAGGCTTGTTCGCATCCCAAGTGTATTGGATTCCTGAAATTTGAAGCATTCTTGTTATGTCTTTTTGCCATTGTTGATTTAAAATATCACGAATGTCTTGACCCGTTAAATTTACTTTTATTAATTGATTTCCGAATGGTTGAATACCATATATCTCTCCCCATATAATATCACCAGCATCTAAGTCATTACGAATACCACCAGGATTCATAAGTGCAATTTGGGATTGCATTGTTGTACGCTGGGCATCAGCAACTAAATTTCCAAGAGTAGATTCACCAGCCATATTGAGTTTGCGATCTAGTGGCGCAATAGACTTACCTACAACTTCATTGACAAGAGGTGCGATTTTTGCTTGATATTTCTCCATCTTCTTCTTTATTTTTTTATCAGGCTCCATGCCTTCATGGTAAGTTGTAACAATTTCTGCTTTTTTCTCAACAATATCTTGTGTTTTACGATCAATCTTTACATCAACATCAGCAAAAGCCATACCGTAAGAATTTGCTTGTACGACAAGTTTATTATTGACAGTTCCATTTACATAGGTGTGGCTATGCCCACCAAAAATAACATCGACTTCTTGATCAGTCTGATTTGCTAATCGGACGATATCACCATTTGTTACGCCGTTCCCATCTGTTGTACCTCCGTTATGTGCAAGAACAACGATAGATTTAACGCCTAGTTTTTTTAATTGCTTTACGGATTTGTTAATAGCTTCAACTTCATCTGTAATTTCTACATTCTTTAGCATAGTAGGCATAACAAGGTTAGGAACATCCGTTGTTACGACTCCGATAAATCCAACAGGAACTCCTTGTACCTTTTTTATAGTGAATGGTGGTAAAAATAAACGACCCGTGGATTTATTATAGAAATTTGCAGCAACATATGGGAATTTTGCTCCTTTAAAATCCCCTGTTTTCTCATGGTATCCACCATAAATAAGGCGGTTCATTTCCGCAACACCTTCATCAAATTCATGATTTCCTATAGTTCCAACATCGAATTTCAAATCATTTAGAAATTCAATCGTAGGTTCGTCTTGTAATAATGCTGAAAC
>NZ_BOQB01000266.1 GCF_018332475.1 Bacillus sanguinis
TTATCAATTTATAATTTACATATAATTTATTTGGATTAAAGAGGAAATAAAATATTTTTATAAACATGTTGCACTTATACTTTATTAATGTTATATTAGCAAAGCGATGAGCTAATTTACGTAAGACGAGAGATATGCTTAAGTGCTAAACACGCGAATGTGGTCGCCTGGTCTCTCGCCGTAAACGCATCAAGACGCCTGCTTTGCAGGCGTCTTTCATTTTATATAAAAACAAATGCTAATGTAGATAAGGTAAAACTTTATCTGCATTTTTTTATTTTCGAGAGAAATGTAATATGGTCATTTATATGGATAAAACCCCCATTTCCGGAAAAGCTACTAATGAAAGTTTGATCTTGCCTAAAAGAGGTGAACGGAAATGAGATGGATACTGATTGCGATGCAAGCTTTCGTTATGATGTTTTGTTTCGTTTATGAAACGAATGTGAAGGCGGAAGGGCCAGTACCAGAAGTAACAGAAAAAGAGCCTGAAGTTACAATTTTATTAGAGCGAATGTATGTTGATGGAGAAGTAAGTGAGGAAATATTTACAGAAAAAGTAGCAGACTTAGAAAAGTTTTTACAGCAATATAAAGAATGGCAACTCGTTGATCGTGATGATGTGCAAATTGTATTACAAAAGAAAGTTGATGATATTTCTCCGTTATTAAAAACGAGCGGTTATTTTGGAGTATCAGAGGAAGGGATATTACAAATTTTCAAAGGTGTACCGAAAAGTGATAATGCGATTCATTCCTTCTTTCAAATTGATATGAAAAAGCTGGAGAGTTATGAGCGTGCGAAATTGAAGCGTGGTATTCGCATTAAATCAAAAGAAGGTTTTGTGAAGACGATTGAAAAAATGAAACAATATGCAGTGCAGAATAAGAAAAAAAGCAGCTCATGGTGAGCTGCTTTTTTCTTATTTATTCTTAGCTAAAATTTCTTTTGCGATTTCATCAATTAGCATATCTTTTCCGATTGGATTGAAAGCTTTCGTATTGAAGATTTCGTTTGATACTTCATATACGTGATTGTTTTTTACAGCTTTATTGTCTTTCCAAACGGCACTGTTTTTGTAGTCTTCGTAAACTTTATCAGCTTCGCCGCCAAAGTTTACAATAAACATTTGATCAGGCTGGAATGCAACAAGACCTTCTAGTGATACTTGTGCCATCGTTTGTTTTAAATCTGTACCTTTTGTTGCTGGAAGTTTTAAGTCGTTAAAGATGATGTCACCGTATCCGAAGCTACCGTATACACGGAAGTTTTGTGGTGTAACTGCGACGAACATAAAGTTCTCATCTTTTGTTTTTTCTTTAATTTTTTTAGATAAAGAATCTGCTTTTTTATCGTAGTCTGCAATCCATTTGTCTGCTTTCTTTTCTTCGTCAAATAGTTTACCAACTTCTTTAAACTTACCGCGCCAGTCTTCTAAGTTTGTTTCTAAAACAACTGTCGGTGCAACCTTTTCTAATTGGTCATAAATCTTCAATTGACGATTATTTAAAATAATTAAGTCTGGTTTTAAAGCAGTAACAGCTTCTAAATCAACTTTAGGTGCCCAATACCAACCTACTGCTTTTACACCATCTAATTTCTCTGTTAAATGATTTTGGATTTTATCTTTATATGTATTTGCTGTACCAACAGGTTTGTGTCCAAGAAGTAATAATTCTTCTGTTGATCCAGATAAGTCAACAATTCTCTTTGGATTTACTGGAATTTTGGCTTCCCCTTTAGCGTGTTTTACAACTTTTGTTTTCGGTTGTTCTTTCGCTTTTGATTCTTCTTTTTGAGAAGAACAGCCAACGATAGAAAGAACGACTAGCATAATCGTAAATAAAATAAATAGTTTCTGTTTCATCCTGATGTAACCCCTTTAATTAGTATTGATAATCATTATCGACTTCTGTATATTAAGTTGAATTATATTTTCTGTCAATGGAAAATAACAGAAGTTTGTAATAGAGAACATTTGTTGGGGTAGTCTCGCTTTTCTATCATTAAATATGTTAAAATGGAATACATGATTTAAGAGGGAGAGATCGTATTTTGTTTGAATATGTTACAGGTTACGTGGACTATGTAGGACCGGAATATGTCGTAATTGACCATAATGGAATTGGGTATCAAATTTTCACACCAAATCCGTATGTATTTCAAAGAAGTAAGCAAGAAATCCGTGTCTATACATATCATTATGTGAGAGAAGATATTATGGCACTTTACGGGTTTAAAACACGTGAAGAGCGTTTATTATTTACAAAGTTGTTAGGTGTATCTGGCATTGGACCAAAAGGCGCTCTTGCAATTTTAGCTTCTGGTCAAACAGGGCAGGTCGTTCAAGCGATTGAACATGAAGATGAGAAGTTTTTAGTGAAATTCCCGGGCGTCGGAAAGAAAACAGCGCGCCAAATGATTTTAGATTTAAAAGGAAAGCTAGCAGATGTCGTGCCAGATGCATTTGTTGATTTATTCTCAGATACAGAACGTTTTGATGAGAAGAAAGGTTCATCAGCTGAGCTTGATGAGGCGCTGGAAGCCCTGCGCGCACTTGGATACGCAGAACGAGAAGTTTCTCGCGTTGTACCAGAGTTATTAAAAGAATCATTAACAACGGATCAGTATATTAAAAAGGCACTTAGTCTTTTACTAAATGGTAAGAGGTGAGTATAATGGACGAACGTCTCCTTTCAGGGGAATCTGCATATGAAGATGCGGATTTAGAATATTCATTACGGCCACAGACGCTCCGTCAGTATATTGGCCAAGATAAAGCGAAACATAATTTAGAAGTATTTATTGAAGCGGCGAAAATGCGTGAAGAAACGTTAGATCACGTGCTTTTGTATGGACCACCAGGTCTGGGTAAAACGACGCTTGCAAATATTATTGCAAATGAAATGGGCGTTAATGTTAGAACAACTTCAGGTCCAGCAATTGAAAGGCCAGGAGATCTAGCAGCTGTATTAACAGCGCTTCAGCCAGGGGATGTATTATTTATTGATGAAATTCATCGCTTGCATAGATCGATTGAAGAAGTGCTATATCCTGCGATGGAAGATTTTTGCCTTGATATTGTAATTGGAAAAGGGCCATCAGCTCGGTCTGTACGTTTAGATTTACCACCATTTACATTAGTTGGAGCGACGACGCGTGCGGGGGCATTATCAGCGCCGCTTCGTGACCGTTTCGGTGTACTTTCGAGACTAGAATATTACACAGTAGATCAGCTTTCTGCGATTGTAGAACGTACAGCAGAAGTGTTTGAAGTTGAAATTGATTCGTTAGCTGCACTAGAAATTGCAAGACGTGCTCGTGGTACACCTCGTATCGCGAATCGTTTATTACGACGTGTACGAGATTTCGCACAAGTTCGTGGTAACGGAACAGTTACAATGGAAATTACACAAATGGCGTTAGAACTACTGCAAGTAGATAAATTAGGTCTAGATCATATCGATCATAAATTATTGCTTGGTATTATTGAGAAATTCCGCGGTGGCCCAGTCGGGTTAGAAACGGTTTCGGCAACGATCGGAGAAGAATCTCATACGATTGAAGATGTGTATGAGCCGTATTTATTACAAATTGGCTTTTTACAACGAACGCCAAGGGGCCGAATTGTAACGCCGCTTGCATATGAGCATTTCGGTATGGAGATGCCAAAAGTATGACGGAGATGCCAAAATTGCTTATTACAGCAGGTATCTTACTCATCGTTGTCGGATTAGCTTGGAAGTTCATTGGAAGGCTTCCAGGCGATATTTTTGTGAAAAAAGGAAACGTTACCTTTTATTTTCCGGTCATTACATGTATTGTGTTAAGTATTGTATTATCTTTTATTATGTATATAATAAATCGATTCAAATAAGAAATAGGTGGATATAGTTATGGATATAAATCTGTTTGATTTTCATTTACCAGAAGAACTGATTGCACAAGTCCCGTTAGAAGATCGTGAAACATCAAGATTAATGGTGTTAGACCGTGAAACAGGGAATATTGAGCATAAACATTTTACGGATATTCTTTCTTACTTACATGAGGGAGATTGCTTAGTTTTAAATGAAACGAAAGTAATGCCTGCTCGTTTGCATGGTGTGAAAGAAGATACAGGCGCGCACATTGAAGTACTTCTTTTAAAACAAGAAGAAGGCGATACGTGGGAAACGCTTGTTAAGCCAGCGAAACGTGTAAAAGAAGGAACTGTTATCTCTTTTGGCGAAGGGAAATTAAAAGCAACTTGCATTGGAACTGCAGATCAAGGTGGACGTCAGCTTGAATTTTCATATGACGGCATCTTCTATGAAATTTTAGATGAACTTGGGGAAATGCCACTTCCTCCATATATTAAAGAGACGCTAGAAGATCGTGATCGCTATCAAACAGTATATGCGAAAGAAATCGGTTCAGCAGCAGCGCCGACGGCAGGACTTCACTTTACAGAAGAGTTACTGGAGAAGTTAAAACAAAAAGGCGTTGAATTAGCTTTCATTACACTTCACGTAGGGCTTGGAACATTTAGACCAGTTTCTGCCGATACGATTGAAGAACACCATATGCACGCAGAATATTACCATATGTCTGAAGAGACAGCGGCATTATTAAATCGTGTGAAAGAGAGTGGTGGACGTATTATTACGGTAGGTACGACTTCAACTCGTACGCTAGAAACAATTGCGACAGATCATGATGGCAAGCTTTGTGCTGCTTCTGGCTGGACAGACATTTTTATGTATCCAGGTTATGAATTTAAAGCAATTGATGGTTTGATTACAAACTTCCATTTACCGAAATCAACATTAATTATGCTTGTAAGTGCATTTGCAAACAGAGATAATGTACTTCATGCTTATAATGAAGCAGTAAAAGAAAAATATCGTTTCTTTAGCTTCGGTGATGCAATGTTCGTTGCATCTCACGCTAAAATGGGAAACAAATAAAAGGAGTAAATTATGACAGCAATTCGTTATGAATTTATTAAAACTTGTAAACAAACAGGTGCCCGTTTAGGACGCGTACATACGCCGCACGGTTCATTTGATACACCAACATTCATGCCAGTTGGTACACTTGCAACAGTTAAAACAATGTCACCAGAAGAATTAAAAGCAATGGATTCTGGCATTATTTTAAGTAATACGTATCATTTATGGCTACGCCCAGGTCACGAAATTATTCGTGAAGCAGGTGGTTTGCATAAATTTATGAACTGGGATCGTGCAATCTTAACGGATTCTGGTGGTTTCCAAGTATTCAGTTTAAGTGACTTCCGTCGTATTGAAGAGGAAGGTGTTCACTTCCGTAATCACTTAAATGGAGATAAATTATTCTTATCACCAGAAAAAGCGATGGAAATTCAAAATGCATTAGGATCAGATATTATGATGGCATTTGATGAGTGTCCACCATTCCCAGCTACTTTTGAATATATGAAGAAGTCTGTAGAGCGTACAAGCCGCTGGGCAGAACGTTGTTTAAAAGCGCATGAACGTCCACAAGATCAAGGTTTATTCGGTATCGTACAAGGCGGAGAGTTCGAAGAGCTTCGTCGTCAAAGTGCAAAAGACCTTGTTTCAATGGACTTCCCTGGTTACGCTGTAGGCGGTTTATCTGTTGGAGAACCAAAAGATATTATGAACCGTGTACTTGAGTTTACAACACCACTTCTTCCAGATAATAAGCCGCGTTACTTAATGGGAGTAGGTTCTCCTGATTCATTAATCGACGGTGCAATTCGTGGTATTGATATGTTTGACTGCGTACTGCCAACTCGTATCGCTCGAAATGGTACATGTATGACAAGTGAAGGCCGTCTAGTTGTAAAAAATGCGAAATTCGCAAGAGACTTCGGTCCGCTTGATCCAAATTGCGATTGCTATACATGTAAAAATTACTCTCGTGCGTACATTCGTCACTTAATGAAATGTGATGAAACGTTCGGAATTCGTTTAACGTCTTATCACAACCTTCATTTTCTGTTAAACTTAATGGAGCAGGTGAGACAAGCTATTCGTGAAGACCGTCTTGGCGATTTCCGCGAAGAATTCTTTGAACAGTATGGCTTTAATAAACCGAATGCTAAAAACTTCTAATACATAATTTAAAAGGAGGAAAAAAAGATGAATCCAGGTATGATGAATATCGTTATGATCGTTGCGATGTTTGCGATTTTCTATTTCTTATTAATTCGCCCGCAACAAAAGCGTCAAAAAGCAGTTGCTCAAATGCAAAGTGAGTTATCAAAAGGTGATGCTATCGTAACAATCGGTGGTTTACACGGTACAATCGAATCAGTAGATGATACGAAAATCGTTATTAAATCTGGTGGTTCACACTTAACTTTTGATCGCAATGCGATTCGTGAAGTTGTGAAAAACTAATGAGGAAGGCCCTGCATGAAATGTGCAGGGCCTTTTTTTAGTTGTTTTGTTTTGACATATTTACACCGAAAATACCACCGAGTGTACTCGCGCCCATTAACGCTAATTGATAAAGTAACTGTGAGTTCGATAAAGTTTGAGAGAAGCCTAAATAGTTAACTAGAAAAACAAGTATAGCGAATGTAAGACCTGTTGTGAAACCTACTAGCCAACCTTTCCCTTGTGCTTTTTTGCCGGCAGTAAATCCGGATATAAGCATAGATAAAAGAGCTAGTATAAAAATAGTAACAGCTAATGTCCCTTCGTTCATATCTGTAAACTTTAATAAAAGAGCCATAACCATGCTAATAATTGATGCAAGAATTAATAAGGTAATGATACCAAAGCCGATTGCAGTTGATAATTTTTTCGTTCCATCCATGTATACATTCCCCCTTTTTAATACAAGCATATTTTCCTTTTGCCTAAGTTAGACTAGTTTCTTTTTTATAGGGGAGTCTATACGTAAAAAAGGAGATGTAGAAATGGAATGGGTATCAATCATTGGCCGGACGATGCTTTTGTATATCATCATATTAATTATTTTTCGTCTTATGGGTAAACGTGAAATTGGAGAGCTAAGTGTATTAGATTTAGTCGTATTCATTATGCTTGGCGAAATGGCTGTAGTCGCAATTGAAAATACCGATAAATCACTTTGGCACCAATTAGTTCCGATGACGTTTCTTATGTGCATACAAATCATTTTGTCAGTCATATCATTAAAGTTTCAACGATTTCGGCATTTAATAGAAGGTGAGCCAGCTATTCTTGTAAATGCGGGGAAAATTGATGAAAAGAAGATGAGAAAGCAGCGTTATAATATAGATGATTTAATGATGCAATTAAGGGAGCAGGGAGTCGGAGATATCCGAGATGTAGAATACGCAATTTTAGAACCATCTGGGAAGTTATCTGTCTTTCAAAAACAAAAAGGTAAACAGGATGCATTACAATTTACTCTTCCTCTTATTATTGATGGGGAAATTCAATCTAGTCATTTGCAAATGATTGAACATACAGATGAATGGCTCATTGGGAAATTACAAAACTTAGGTTATAACGATATAACACAAGTTTTGTACTGCAGCTTTCAAAATGGACAATTTTTTGTTGATTTAAAAGAAAACTAGAGGCTTACCATATGAAATAGTAAGCCTGTTTATTTCAAAAATGAAAGTTTACGAATGATAGGGAGACGGCTTAATTCTTCTTTTCGAATCAGTTTGAAAGTGAAGAGTAGGATGGTATAAACGATTGTTGTTAAAATGATTTCCCATAACGTTTGTACACCGAGCGAATGAGAAAAAACAATATACTTATGAAGGTAAAAACCGAAGCTACCTGCAATACCGATGGCAAGTCCGCCGAAAATGTAGTCTTTTGCGTAAATGGTAAATGTAATTTTCTTTAAAACAGTAGCGTAATGAAGAAATGTTACCGTTACTATATTTGCTGCAATTGCGAGGGCAACCCCCATCATTTGAAATTCTGGCCTTGAAGCTAGTACAAAAATAACGATTAATTTCACGATGGCGCCAATAAATGTATTCATCATTGCAGCCCGTGCTAAGTTTAAAGCTTGTAAAACAGAGGTAAGTGGACTTTGAAAGTAATGAAATAAAAAGCAAGGTGCAAGAAGCTGGATGAATGCTGTTGCACTATCTGATCCATACATAAGAGTTAAAACAGGAGAAGCAAACACGTATAATATAACAACTGACCACCCGCCAGTAATTAATGAAATGCGAAGAGCTTGTTGTAAGCGATGTTCCACTAATTTATGCTGTCTTTTGGCCATCGCTTCACTGATAGATGGAACGAGTGCTGTAGAAAGCGCGTATGTAATAAAGGCTGGCAGTGAAAGAAGTGGGAAGGCATAACCGTTTAATATACCGTATTGCTGGGTTGCGACAGAGGCAGCAACACCGGCAATCGCTAAGCTTTGCATAACGACGATAGGTTCAAAAAAATAGGAAACAGAACCAATTAAACGACTTCCTGTAGTTGGAAGTGCAATATCCATAAGAGAATAAAATGTCCCCTTGCTTTCCTTTACAGTAGTGAAAAATCCAGAGCGTATTGATAAGTGTTTTTCGCGCTGAAATAAAGTGAGTAAAAATAATAACGATGCAACTTCACCAAGAACGGCTGATAACATAGCGCCAGCTGCAGCGTATTCTACACCGTAAGGTAAAAATAACTGAATGCATATAGCGATAATGGTAATGCGGACAACTTGTTCTATAACTTGAGCATAAGCGCTAGGTTTCATATTTTGTTTCCCTTGGAAATAACCGCGTAAAACAGAAGAAACAGCAATAACAGGAACGACAGGTAAAATGGCCATTAATGGATAGTACGTTCGTTCATCAGTTAATAATGTTTTTGCTAAAATGGGCGTGAGGAGCATAATTCCAATTGTTAAAATGATACTAATAACGGATGTAACGGCTAATGATACTGTTAATATTTTTTTAACTCTTTGTTTATCGTTCACAGCTTCTGCTTCTGCTACGAATTTTGCGATTGCGACAGGAAGGCCGATTTGTGTTAGTGTAATTGCTAGAATAAATGTAGGAACGGCCATCATATAAAGGCCAACGCCTTCTTCTCCTAAAATACGTGCCATTACAATTCGGTTAATAAATCCCAGGATTTTGGTAATAAAGCCGGCTATCATTAAAATAAATGCGCCTTTTAAAAAGCTTTGTCTCGTCATGGTCTTCTCCTACCTTCTCAAAATCAGTGGAATGATTTACAATAATTTATATGCACGTACGAGACAAGAATGACAAGCATTTAAGAGAGTGCTCTTGAAAGTAGTTATTGCTGTCCATTAGAGCGGGATTAAAAGCGACTTTTCGTGCGAAATAAGAAGGAGATGTTATATATGTTAGATAGAGAGGCTTTGGTAGAATCATACCGCGGACAGTTACAAGTCGTTTTAGAAAGTAAAGTAGAAGAATTTCACATGTTTGGTTATGACCGAGTGACAGATAATGATATTTGGAAGTTTCTTAAGGTGAAAAAATGGAAAAAGATAGATAGTGACATTAGGTTATATGAATTAGTGAATGACGTATTAACAGTAAGTGCTAATGAATATATGACTTATTTAACTGTTGAAGCATATCAAGCACCACTTTGGTCATTTGATGAATATGAAAATAAATAACCGACTGCAATTGGTTTGTTCTTCCTTTTGCAGTATAATGATAGGTATTGATAAAGAGGAAATGATTATGTCTAAGATTATATATAAAGGGGGTAGTGAAGAGAGAAAATAAATAACGAAAGTGTAGGTATTGTGAAAAACTTACCGACGCGGCTAGTGATGAACTAGCAAAATTATAGAAAGGAAGTCTACTAACTAGGCGTATGCACACGTGTAAAGTGAATCGTAAGAGATTTATTTAAAGTGTTAGTAGCAGAAAGAGGGTACATATGGCAAAGCGTGGTACGAGAATTGCCGCCTTTTTCCTCATCGTTTTATTAATCGGTGGAGTAATTGGTGCGGCAGGAAAAGACATAGCAAAAGGAATTAGTCTAGGACTAGACCTTCGCGGTGGTTTTGAAATTCTGTATGAAGTAAAACCAGCCAAAAAAGGTGATAAAATCGATCGAGACGTACTTGTAAGTACAGTAGGTGCTCTTGAAAATCGTGTCAATGTTCTCGGTGTAAGTGAGCCGAACATTCAAATCGAAGGGCAGGACCGAATTCGTGTACAGCTTGCTGGTGTACAAGATCAGCAAAAAGCACGTGAAATGTTATCAACACAAGCGAAATTAACATTCCGTGATGTAGATGACAATCTTCTTATGGACGGAACGGATTTAAAAGGCGGCGGAGCGAAGCAAACATTCGATGAGCAAGGCCGTGCGAGCGTAGGTCTTACACTAAAAAGCGCTGAAAAATTCCGTGAAGTGACTGAAAAAATTTCAAAAATGCCACCACCAACGAATTTAATGGTAATTTGGCTTGATTTTGAAGAAGGAAAAGATTCATACAAAGCAGAATCTGCAAAACCGAATCCGAAGTTCTTATCAGCAGCAACAGTAAGCCAAGTGTTTAATCAAGCTGAAGTATCTATCGTAGGTGGAAACTTCACAGTTGAAAGCGCGAAACAACTTTCATCTTTATTAAATGCAGGTGCACTTCCTGTTGATTTAAAAGAAATGTATTCAACATCTGTTGGAGCGAAGTTTGGTCAACAAGCGTTAGAGCAAACGATTTTCGCTAGTGCGATTGGTATCGCTCTTATTTTCTTATTTATGCTTGTATTCTACCGTTTACCAGGACTTGTAGCGGTTATTATGTTAGGTCTATACATTTTCGTTACATTACTTGTCTTTAACTGGATGCATGCAGTTCTTACGTTGCCAGGTATTGCGGCGTTAGTGCTCGGGGTAGGTATCGCAGTTGATGCGAATATTATTACGTACGAGAGACTGAAAGAAGAGCTGAAAATTGGTAAGTCAATGATGTCAGCATTCCGTGCTGGTAACCATCGTTCATTAGCAACCATTTTAGATGCGAACATTACAACACTTGCAGCAGCTGGTGTATTATTCGTTTATGGTAATAGCTCTGTAAAAGGGTTCGCAACAAGTTTAATCGTAAGTATTTTAGTTGGTTTCGTTACGAACGTATTCGGTACTCGTTTCTTACTAGGATTACTTGTAAAGAGCCGTTACTTCGATAAAAAACCAGGATACTTTGGTGTAAAACAAAAGGATATTATTCCATTAACAAAAGGTGTAGTACATCCACCGACAAGATTTGATCGTATTAACTTCGTAAATATCGGTCATAAATTCCTTGTTTTCTCGATTGTAGTTGTAATTGCAGGCGCAATTATTTTACCAATTTTCAAATTGAATCTTGGTATTGACTTTGCGAGTGGTACACGTATCGACTTGCAATCAAAAAAAGCTGTTACTGTTTCTGATGTTCATAAAGATTTTAAAGAATTGAACATTGATGTGAAGGAAGAAAACATTGTACCGACTGGGGATGACAATAAAGGATTCGCAGTTCGTACATTAGGTGTTTTATCAAAAGATGAAATTGCGAAAACAAAAACATTCTTCCATGATAAATATGGTACAGATCCAAACATAAGTACAGTTTCACCAACAATTGGTAAAGAAATTGCACGAAATGCATTTATCGCTGTACTGATTGCTTCTGCGGTTATCATTTTATACGTAAGTATTCGATTCCGATTTACGTATGCATTATCTGCAGTACTTGCATTACTACATGATGCATTCGTTATGGTTGTTATATTTAGTATTTTCCAATTAGAGGTAGACTTAACGTTTATCGCTGCGGTGTTAACAATCATCGGTTATTCTATTAATGACTCCATTGTTACATTTGATAGAAACCGTGAATTATACAAACAGAAAAAACGAGTTCGCGATATAAAAGACTTAGAAGAAATCGTAAATGCAAGTATTCGTCAAACGCTTGGTCGTTCAATTAACACCGTATTAACAGTGTTATTCCCGGTAATTGCGTTACTTATCTTCGGTAGTGAGTCATTACGTAATTTCTCGTTTGCTTTACTTGTCGGATTAGTTGTAGGTACGTACTCTTCTGTTTTCGTCGCTTCTCAAATTTGGTTAATGCTTGAAAACCGTCGTTTGAAAAAGGGGAAAAACAAGAAAAAGGTTGAGAAAGTAGAATCTGAACCGCAAGTATAAAAAAGATGATGTCTCTTTATGAGGCATCTCTTTTTTCGTTTGTGGATACAATAAGATAGCAACTTTGAAATGGAAAAATGGAAGAAAGTGGTGATGTTATCGCTGTTTTTGTTACAATAAAAAGATAGGTTAAGAAAAGAAGGGATTTTAATTATGGAAAAAGATGAACGTTTTAAACAGGCCGAGTTTGGTGCTATTGTCGGGATCGTTGGTAATATTATATTAGCGATTGTAAAGGCGGTAATTGGTTATATTGGGAACAGTAAAGCGCTATTAGCGGATGCCGTGCATTCTGCATCAGATGTAATTGGTTCTTTAGCTGTACTGTTTGGATTGCGAGCAGCAAAACAGCCGCCAGATGAAGATCATCCATATGGTCATGGTAAAGCGGAATCGATTTCAGCGATTATTGTTGCGGTATTATTATTTATTGTAGGAATCGAGATAGCGATTTCGTCTATAAAAGCTTTTTCGCAGGAACTAGAACCACCGAAAGCGATTACGATTTTTGCTGTCGTTCTTTCGATTATCGTGAAAGAAGGAATGTTTCAATATAAATTCCGATTAGGGAAAAAGGTAAATAGTGATGCAATTATTGCAAATGCATATGAGCACCGTTCGGATGTGTTTTCTTCAATTGCAGCTTTAATCGGTATTTGTGCAGCGATTATTGGTGGTAAATTCGGATTAGATTGGCTTGTATATGCCGATCCGATTGCAGGATTATTTGTTTCACTTCTTGTTGCAAAAATGGCGTGGAGTATCGGGGCAGAAGCAATTCATGCAACGCTTGATCATGTTCTTCATGAGGAAGATGTTATTCCGCTTAGAGAAGCAGTACTTCAAATAGATGGTGTGAAAAAAATCGGTTCTTTATATGCAAGGGAGCATGGCCATTACGTTATTGTTGATATTAAAGTTTCGGTAGATCCATATATTACTGTCGAGGAAGGGCACCGCATTGGAAAACATGTAAAAGAAACGCTGATGGAACAAGATAACGTACAAAATGTGTTCGTACATATAAATCCGTATTCTCCAAATTAAAGATCATTAACATTTTTGTATGCAGATATTGCATCGTAGTTTGCATGATATTGTCACCCCTTAATCTGTCTTGTATAATGAACAGGTTAAGGGGTGATTTCGTGTTACAACCGAAGACGCGTTGGAAAGAAAAAGAATATAATGACGAGCGAGTGAGTGAATTAGCAAGTAAATTACAATTATCACCACTTGTCGTTTCGTTATTCCTCGGTAGAGGACTAGATACAGAAGATAAGATTTTAGATTTTTTAAATACAGAAAATCAAGAATTTCATGATCCATTTTTATTAGAAGGAATGGATAGAACGGTAGAACGTGTAAATAAGGCGATTCAAAATGGAGAGCAAATATTAATATTTGGTGACTACGATGCGGATGGAGTAAGTAGTACGACTGTGTTATACCTTGCCTTGCAAGAATTAGGTGCAGACGTAGAATTTTATATTCCAAACCGTTTTACTGAAGGTTATGGACCAAACGAAGAAGCGTTTCGTTGGGCGCATAGCGCAGGGTTCTCGCTAATTATTACTGTCGATACTGGTATCGCAGCAGTACATGAAGCGAAGGTAGCGGAGGAGCTTGGGGTAGATCTTATTATTACAGATCACCATGAGCCACCACCAGAATTGCCAGAAGCACTTGCGATTATTCATCCGAAATTAGATGGCGGTGTATATCCGTTTCACTATTTAGCTGGTGTAGGTGTTGCGTTTAAAGTGGCACATGCACTATTAGGACGTGTGCCAGAACATTTATTAGAAATTGCAGTAATTGGTACAGTAGCCGATTTAGTATCACTTCATGGTGAAAATAGATTGCTGGTGAAGCGCGGTTTAAAACATATGCGCATGACGAAAAATATCGGACTAAAGGCGCTGTTTAAAGTTGCTAACGTTTCACAAAGTGAAATTACAGAAGAGAGTATAGGCTTCTCGATCGCACCGCGTATTAATGCGGTTGGGCGTTTAGAAGATGCTACGCCGGCTGTACATCTTTTATTATCAGATGATCCAGAAGAAGCGAAAGAGTTGGCTGAAGAAATTGATGAGTTGAACAAACTGCGAAAAGATATTGTAAAGCAAATTACAGAAGAAGCTATCGCTGAAGTGGAAAATAATTTCCCGCCAGAAGATAATAAAGTACTAGTGCTTGCAAAAGAAGGCTGGAATCCAGGTGTAATTGGAATTGTCGCTTCTAAATTAGTTGAACGTTTTTATCGTCCAACAATTGTACTGAGCATTGATCCTGTAAAAGAAACAGCAAAAGGTTCAGCACGTAGTATTGCAGGATTTGATTTATTCGCAAACTTGTCAGATTGTAGAGAGTTATTGCCACACTTCGGAGGTCATCCGATGGCAGCAGGAATGACGCTACATATGAATGATGTAGTTGAATTGCGCCGCCGCTTAAATGAACAAGCAGATACAATTTTAACAGAAGAAGATTTTATTCCAATTACAGCCGTTGATGTCTTTTGTAAAGTGGAGGATGTAACACTTGCAGCAATTGAAGATATGCAAAAGTTAGCGCCATTTGGTGTTGGAAATCCAAAACCACGTATTGCAGTGAAAGATGCAGATCTAGAAAGTATTCGAGCAATCGGATCAGATGGTTCTCATTTGAAAATGGCTCTTCGCGATGGACAAGCAACACTGGATACAATCGGATTCGGTTTTGGTGCGTATGCGAAAGAAATTTCTCCAGTTGCAAAGGTATCTGTAATAGGGGAAGCATCTATCAATGAGTGGAATAATTTTAAGAAGCCGCAATTAATGGTACAAGATATTGCGGTAGAGGCGTGGCAATTATTTGATTGGCGTAGTATGCGTAACGTAGAGGCAAATTTAGCAGAACTTCCGAAAGAAAAAATTACGATGGTGTATTTTTCTGAAGAGGTGTTGAATAAATTTTCTTTAGAAGACTATAAAGAGCATATGATGCATGCATCAGAAGTAACCCAGTTAGATGATCAATACATCGTGTTACTTGATTTGCCAAAAGGAACAGATGAATTACGAGATCTATTTAAGGTTGGGTTCCCGTCGCGAATTTATACACTATTTTATCAAGAAAATAATCATTTATTTAGTACCGTTCCAACGAGGGAACACTTTAAATGGTACTACTCATTCTTAAGCCAAAAATCACCATTTTCTTTAAGACAATACGGGGAACAACTGTGTCGTCATAAAGGTTGGTCAAAAGATACAGTAAATTTCATGACACAGGTGTTTTTTGAGTTAGAATTTGTTACAATAAAAGATGGCGTCATTTTTATGGCAGACAAAAAACAAAAGCGTGATTTAATTGAATCGAACACATATCGTGAGAAAATGAACCACTTACAATTAGAAAAAGAATTGGTTTATAGCACATATCAGCAACTATATACATGGTTTGAAACGATTCGTAATCATAAAGAAGTAGAACAGTTAGGGTAAAGGATTTGTATTTACAAACCTTTTAGATCTGAGGAGGATTCAGAAATATGGATTTCAAGCAACATATCGCAATTGTACCGGATTATCCAAAAGAAGGTATTGTGTTTAAAGACATTACACCGTTAATGAACGACGGTAAAGCATACAAAGCAGCAACAGATGCAATCGTTGAGTATGCAAAAGAGAGAGACATCGACCTTGTAGTAGGACCAGAAGCACGTGGCTTTATTATCGGTTGCCCAGTTTCTTATGCATTAGAAGTAGGTTTTGCTCCAGTTCGTAAATTAGGAAAATTACCACGTGAAGTAATTACAGTTGACTATGGTAAAGAATATGGTAAAGATGTTTTAACAATCCATAAAGATGCAATTAAGCCAGGTCAACGCGTGTTAATTACAGATGACTTATTAGCTACAGGTGGAACAATTGAAGCGACAATTAAGTTAGTTGAAGAGCTAGGCGGAGTTGTAGCTGGAATTGCATTCTTAGTAGAACTTACTTACTTAGATGGTCGTAAAATGTTAGATGGTTACGATGTATTAGTATTAGAAAAATACTAATCGCTATATAGGTAAAACTACGGTGATAAAAAGTACCCGTGAATCTCTTGGAGAGGAGCGGGTACTTTTGTATAATTGAACAAAAAATTATGGTGAAATGTCAGTAAAATCTTTTCCTTTTCACAATTCACAATCATTGGGTTATAATGATAGAATATAATTTATTCTATTTAATAAAGATAAAGTCAATTTTCAATAAAAGGTGATTCGATGGCAAATGAGCAGGTACTAACAGCTGAACAGGTACTCGAGAAAGCAAGTCAATATTTAGTGGATGAAGATATTGAGCTAGTAGCACGTGCCTATGAATATGCACGCGATGCACATAGCGAACAATATAGAAAATCGGGTGAACCGTACATTATTCATCCAATTCAAGTTGCAGGTATTTTAGTTGATTTACACATGGATCCAGCTACAGTATCAGCAGGTTTCTTACATGATGTAGTAGAAGATACAGAGATTACATTAGAAGATATTGAACGGGAATTTAATAAAGAAATTGCTATGCTTGTCGATGGTGTGACAAAGCTCGGAAAGATTAAATATAAATCTCATGAGCAGCAACAAGCAGAAAACCATCGCAAAATGTTTATTGCAATGGCTCAAGATATTCGAGTTATTTTAATTAAACTAGCTGATCGTCTTCATAACATGCGTACATTGAAACATTTGCCTCAAGAGAAGCAGCGTCGCATTGCGAATGAAACGTTAGAAATCTTTGCACCTTTAGCACATAGACTCGGAATTAGTACTATTAAATGGGAGTTAGAGGATACATCACTTCGCTATTTAAATCCACAGCAATATTATCGTATTGTAAATTTAATGAAGCGTAAACGTGCAGAACGTGAAGAGTATTTAGACGAAGTAATGACTGGTATTCGTGAGAAATTAGACGAAGTTGCAATTCAGCCTGAAATTTCTGGAAGACCAAAACATATTTACAGTATTTATCGTAAAATGGCACTGCAAAATAAACAGTTCAATGAAATTTACGATTTATTAGCTGTACGTGTCGTTGTAAATAGTATTAAAGATTGTTATGCGGTACTTGGAATTATTCATACGTGCTGGAAGCCGATGCCAGGTCGTTTTAAAGATTATATTGCAATGCCGAAAGCAAATCTATATCAATCTCTTCATACGACTGTAATTGGGCCGAAAGGTGATCCGCTTGAAGTGCAAATTCGTACGAAAGAAATGCATGAAATTGCAGAATTCGGGATCGCGGCACACTGGGCGTATAAAGAAGGAAAAACAGCAGAAACAACAGGCACATTAGAGAAGAAACTTACATGGTTCCGTCAAATATTAGAATGGCAAAATGAAGCTTCTAATGCAGAAGAGTTTATGGAGTCATTAAAAATTGATTTATTTTCTGACATGGTATTCGTCTTTACACCGAAAGGCGATGTAATGGAATTGCCACTTGGATCTGTTCCGATTGATTTTGCATATCGTGTACATTCAGAGATTGGAAATAAAACAATTGGTGCAAAAGTAAACGGTAAAATGGTGACGCTTGATTATAAATTAAAAACAGGCGACATCATTGAAATTTTAACATCGAAACATTCGTATGGACCAAGTCAGGATTGGGTGAAACTTGCTCAAACATCTCATGCAAAAAACAAAATACGTCAATTCTTTAAGAAGCAACGTAGAGATGAAAATATTGAAAAAGGCCGTGAACTTGTTGAGAAAGAAGTGCGTAGCCTAGAGTATGAGATGAAAGAAGTATTAGCACCTGACAATTTAAAACGTGTTGCTGAAAAATTCAACTTTGCAAATGAAGAAGATATGTTTGCGGCAGTTGGGTATAACGGCATCACTGCATCGCAAATTGTTACGCGATTAACGGACAAGTTCCGTAAGCAACGTGAAGAAGAAGAGATTGTTGAAGTTAAAGAAGTTCGTAAACCGATGAAAATTCGAAAATGGGATTCTGGTGTTAAGGTAAGTGGTGCGGATAATTTATTAATTCGTTTATCAAAGTGCTGTAACCCAGTACCCGGTGATGATATCGTTGGATATATTACGAAAGGCCGAGGCGTATCAATCCACCGTCGTGATTGTGTAAATGTTCATACAGAAGAAGCTATAGAACGTTTATTAGAAGTAGAGTGGGAAGGTAGTCCTGAAAAAGAAATTGAGTATAACGTTGATATTGAAATTTCAGGTTATGATCGCCGTGGTTTATTAAATGAAGTATTGCAAGCTGTTACAGAGACGAAAACGTACATTTCGGCGGTTTCTGGTAGAAGTGACCGTAATAAGATGGCGACAATTAATATGTCAATCTCTATTCGTAACTTACAGCATTTGAAAAAAGTAGTAGAACGCATTAAACGTGTTCCAGAAATTTATGCAGTACGACGCATGATGCATTAATAGGGAGTGTAGAAAAGATGAGAGTTGTTTTACAACGATCAAAAGAAGCGTCTGTCACAGTAGACGGTGAGATCGTAGGACAAATTCCGTTCGGTTTAACATTACTAGTTGGCATTACGCATGAAGATACCGAAAAAGATGCAACTTACATTGCAGAAAAAATTGCGAACTTACGTATTTTTGAAGATGAGAGCGGAAAGATGAACCATTCTGTACTTGATGTAGAAGGACGAGTTCTATCAATTTCGCAATTCACATTATACGGAGATTGCCGTAAGGGAAGACGTCCAAACTTTATGGATGCTGCCAAACCTGATTATGCAGAGCGTTTATATGATTTCTTTAATGAGGAAGTTCGTAAGCAAGGATTGCATGTAGAAACAGGGAAATTCGGAGCAATGATGGATGTTTCTTTAATCAATGATGGTCCGGTGACTCTAATTGTGGAAAGTAAATAGTGTTGCTTAAGAAGAGAGGATGATATCATCCTCTCTTTTTTATACATTGTTGTATGTTTTGTTCATTTAATATAGGATGAATTTGAAAGGGAATAAAAGGAAAATAAGGTGTAGCATGCTTCAAGAATTCAATATAGCTTTACGTTTTATGCTAGAGTTATGTGTTCTTGGAATTGTTGGATACTGGGGATTTCGAGTAGGAACAATAATGGCTATAAAAATTACACTTGCGATTATTCTGCCGATTATTGTTGCTGTCATATGAGCACTATTTGGAGCGCCGCACGCAGAATGGGAAGTACAAGGTATGCTACATGTACTTTTAAGATAATCTTATTTGGAATAGAAATTGCAGCATTGTATCATTTGAAGCATCCTATTTTAGCGAGTGGACTTGCGATTATTATTGTTGTGAATCGAGTGTTAATGTTTATTTGGAATCAATAGATTAGGTCATTACTTATATAGTATAATGTAAAAAATAGTAAAAATATTCGAGTGTATGTGTGATAAGGGGAGATAGTATATGAATTGGTCAGTCTTTAAAGATTTAAAATTTTTATTGCAATTTAGCTTAGCTATTCTTTTCAATGCATTAGGAATTATTTTCGCAGTGTTAAGTTACGGTACTTGGGTAATATTTGTAATGGCAGCGATGGTTGCAACATTCTTTATGATTCAAAGAGGTAATTATTTATATAAGAGCGTTATGGAATAGTGTTATTCGTTTGTATGTATAACCCTTTCATCAATATGGAACAATAAAAAGTAAAACATCTATATTGAATGTGAGGGATATACGTATGCGTATGAATGAAAAAGGGCATTCTGTTACAAATGGTGCAAATCAACTGTTTAACGTAAATTTTCATGATTTTATTTCAAAAGAGCAAAACAATACTTCAATGGAGCTCGCTTCTGAGTTTGGGATTTCTCTTCAAGATGTAAAGCGTCTAAAGAAGCAGATTGAGCGCTCTTAGAGTACTTGACAATCGTACTCAACAAACGTATAGTAATTTTATATTTACATATGAATATAACCGTTGATAGAGAAGAGTAAATGAGACACACATGGAAAGAGAAGAAATGTCTTAGGCTGAAAACATTTCTGCATGATGACTGATTGAATGACACTCTAGAGGTTTCAACTTGAACGGCATATATGCTTAGTAGGGATGAACGCACATTTAAGCGTTATTAAAAAAGTGGAAGCATACGTGCTTCAATTAGGGTGGCACCACGGGTATAATACTCTCGTCCCTACTGTTCAAACAGTAGAGGCGGGAGTTTTTTTATTTTTATTAAGATTAAAACAATTTGAGGAGGAACTGAATATGTCTATTCAAATCCCACGCGGAACGCAAGATATTCTTCCAGGCACTGTTGAGTTATGGCAGTATATCGAAGGGCAAGCACGCGAAATTTGCCGTCGTTACAACTATAAAGAAATTCGTACACCAATTTTTGAACACACTGAGCTATTTTTACGTGGTGTTGGTGATACGACAGATATCGTACAAAAAGAAATGTACTCATTCCAAGATCGTGGGGAGCGCAGTTTAACATTACGTCCAGAAGGTACTGCACCTGTTGTACGTTCTTACGTTGAAAACAAAATGTTCGGTGATGCAACACAACCAACGAAATTATACTATATCGGTCAAATGTTCCGTTACGAAAGACCACAAGCAGGTCGCTATCGTCAATTCGTACAATTCGGTATTGAAGCAATCGGTAGTAACGATCCTGCGATTGATGCAGAAGTAATTGCACTTGCTGTAGAGTTTTACCGCGGCATGGGCTTAAAAAATATTAAAGTTGTATTAAACAGCTTAGGTGATGCGGCGAGCCGTCAAGCGCACCGTGATGCGTTAATCGCACACTTCGAGCCACGTATTGGTGAGTTTTGTTCTGACTGCCAATCTCGTTTAGAAAAGAACCCTCTTCGTATTTTAGATTGTAAGAAGGACCGTAACCATGAATTAATGGGAACAGCGCCATCTATTACAGAATACTTAAACGAAGATTCAGCAGTGTACTACGACAAAGTTCAAGAGCTATTAACGATGATGGATGTTCCATTTGAAAAAGATCCGAACTTAGTACGTGGTTTAGATTACTACCAACATACTGTTTTTGAAATTATGAGTGAAGCAGAAGGATTCGGTGCTATCACTACATTAAGCGGTGGTGGACGTTATAACGGGCTTGTACAAGAAATCGGTGGGCCAGAAATGCCAGGTATCGGTTTTGCGATGAGTATCGAACGTTTAATTATGGCGCTAAAAGCTGAAAACATCGAATTACCAATTGAACATAGTATTGATTGTTATGTTGTAGCGCTTGGTGAAAAAGCGAAAGACCATGCTGCGAAAGTTGCGTTTGATCTTCGTAAAGCTGGATTATCAGTTGAAAAAGATTATTTAGATCGTAAAATGAAAGCACAGTTTAAATCAGCAGATCGTCTAAAGGCGAAATTTGTAGCTGTATTAGGGGAAGATGAGCTAGATAAAGGCATCATTAACTTAAAAAATATGGCAACAGGCGAACAAGAAGAAGTAGCATTAGATGTATTCGCTTCATACGTAGCAGAGAAATTAATATAGGGGGAACTTACAGTGGCTGAAAGAACACATGCATGTGGAAAAGTAACAGTAGAAGCAGTTGGACAAACAGTTCAATTAAAAGGTTGGGTACAAAAACGCCGTGATTTAGGTGGATTAATCTTTATCGACTTACGTGACCGTACAGGTATCGTGCAAGTTGTATTTAACCCAGAAACATCAAAAGAAGCGTTAGAAATAGCAGAAACAATTCGTAGCGAATACGTATTACACGTAGAAGGTACAGTTGTTGAGCGTGGTGAAGGCGCAATTAATGACAATATGGCAACTGGTCGTATTGAAGTACAAGCAACGAAAGTAAATGTATTAAATGCAGCGAAAACAACGCCAATCATTATTGCTGATGATACAGATGCATCCGAAGATGTGCGTTTAAAATATCGTTATTTAGACTTACGTCGTCCTGTAATGTTCAACACATTCAAAATGCGTCACGACGTAACGAAAACAATTCGTAACTTCTTAGACACAGAAGATTTCTTAGAAGTAGAAACACCAATTTTAACGAAGAGCACACCAGAAGGAGCTCGTGACTATTTAGTACCAAGTCGTGTACATGATGGTGAATTCTATGCATTACCACAGTCTCCGCAGCTATTTAAACAGCTTCTTATGGTCGGCGGATTTGAGCGTTACTATCAAGTAGCACGTTGTTTCCGTGACGAAGATTTACGTGCAGACCGTCAACCTGAATTCACGCAAATCGATATCGAAGCTTCATTCTTAACACAAGATGAAATTTTAGATATGATGGAGCGCATGATGACGAAAGTTATGAAGGATGCAAAAGGTGTAGAAGTAAGTGCACCATTCCCTCGTATGAAATATGCTGATGCAATGGCTCGCTACGGTTCTGATAAGCCAGATACACGCTTTGAAATGGAACTAACAGACTTATCTGAGTTTGCAGCAGGTTGTGGTTTTAAAGTATTTACAAGTGCTGTAGAAAGCGGTGGACAAGTAAAAGCAATTAATGCAAAAGGTGCTGCGGGCAAATACTCTCGTAAAGATATCGATGCATTAACTGAATTCGTAAAAGTATACGGTGCAAAAGGTCTAGCTTGGCTTAAAGTTGAAGAAGACGGCTTAAAAGGACCAATCGCGAAATTCTTCGGTGAAGAAGAAGCAAACGCGTTAATGACTACATTAGAAGCTACTGCTGGTGACTTATTACTATTCGTAGCAGATAAGAAGAGCGTTGTTGCAGATAGCTTAGGTGCACTTCGTTTACGTCTAGGTAAAGAGCTTGAGTTAATTGACGAAAGTAAATTTAACTTCCTATGGGTAACGGATTGGCCACTTCTTGAGTACGATGAAGATGCAGATCGTTACTTCGCAGCTCACCACCCATTCACAATGCCATTCCGTGAAGATGTTGAGTTATTAGAAACGGCACCAGAAAAAGCACGTGCACAAGCATATGACCTTGTATTAAACGGTTATGAGCTTGGTGGTGGATCACTTCGTATTTACGAGCGTGACGTACAAGAAAAAATGTTCAAAGCACTTGGATTCTCACAAGAAGAAGCACAAGAGCAATTCGGATTCTTATTAGAAGCATTCGAATACGGTACGCCACCACACGGCGGTATCGCATTAGGTTTAGACCGTCTTGTTATGTTACTTGCAGGCCGTACGAACCTTCGTGATACAATTGCATTCCCGAAAACAGCAAGCGCAAGCTGCTTATTAACAGAAGCTCCAAGCCCAGTTGCAGAAGCACAGCTTGAAGAGTTAAACTTAAAATTAAGCTTAAAAGAACAGAAGTAAGAATAGGGTCTAGATGGTTATACTAATACCATCTAGGCTTTTTTTTGAAAGGGTTGTTTAAAAAGTCCGGTTTAGATAACTGTCGCATCTCATCGTTACGTATGCCAGTCCGGTGCTCGAGTAGT
>NZ_BOQB01000267.1 GCF_018332475.1 Bacillus sanguinis
TTTAAACTAGCTCTTTTTTTACCAAAAAATAAAGACACATATAAATCCAGAAATAGCTAAGTAGCTATATAAGTAAAATACTTTTGTTCTTGTTTTTTCGTTTGTTCGAAACAGTACAATAGTCGGTTCAATTAAACCGATTGTCAAACAAAGTAAGCCAAGAAGCATACAACCGATTGAAATAGAGTACAGGGCGATTTGTGGTGCTTGAAATGGAATCATCCATTTTAATAAAAATGCAATAAGTGCAGTGTAGCAAATGCTGCCGATGTATTTATTCAATGGTGCATTAGAACGGAAGCCTGGAAGCTTTTTTAAGAAAGAGCGGGAAACAACTTCAGTTTGTAAAGATGTATGCTCTTCAATTATTTTTTGAGCTTCTTTTCCTTTTTGGAAAAGGGATAATATCCAGTTTCGCTCCCCTTGAAAAATAAATTGAGAAGTTGTTAAATAATGATCAACCTTCACTTTATTCCAACTCTTCCACGGATGACGCTCACACAATTTTAATTTACTCTCTGTTTTTTTATCATACTGATAAATACTGATGCCATCTTCATCGAAAGCAGCATAGTATGTCTCGCTTGAGAATGCGCCTAAATCAATTGGACAGTAGAAAAGTAATTCTTTTTTTAAGTAAAAGTATTCTTTTCTTAAGTTTTTTTTCATTGCTTCTCGAATAGAGTGTCTCTTTTCTTTCTTCATGACATTTCCTCCATAATCCAGAAAATGTTCTTATCTTAACAATTCAACATCTTATCACTTTTAACTATATATGACTAGTGGATTCATAGGAGAAATGCCTAATACTAAAAAATCTGGGGTGTATTGTAAAATATAGTGATCGGTTTCGATTATATAAAATTAATAACTTATTTTTAATAAGTTACACTTTTTTTGTTCACAACACGATCATGTTGTTGTATAATGAAGGGGAAAATAGAATATCGGTCTATCTTCGGGGCAGGGTGAAAATCCCGACCGGCGGTGATGAACTCTATATGATTTTGTTCTAAGCCCGCGAGCCGTTAAGGCAGGATTTGGTGTGATTCCAAAGCCGACAGTATAGTCTGGATGGGAGAAGATGGAGGTTCAAGCGTTCAAAAAAGATATGGATTTGAACGTCTGTTTGATGTGCCTTAAATTCTCCCTTTGTGTAAAACACAAAGGGTTTTTTCGTTCTATGAAAAAGTAGGCATAGCAGAACCTTTCCACTTTCCATGAGATGATCGATGGAAAAGGAGAGAGAAAGATGAAACAAAAAAACAGTGTAGTGCAGATGGTGAGTGTAGCGATGCTAAGTAGTATTGCATATTTACTAATGATGTTGGATTTCCCGTTCCCAGGGCTTCCGCCATTTTTAAAAATTGATTTTAGTGATGTGCCAGCTTTAATTGCTGCGATTATTTTTGGACCAGTTGCAGGGATAATTGTAGAGGCGATAAAGAATATTTTACATTACGGGATTCAAGGGAGTTTAACGGGAGTACCAGTTGGAGAAATTGCTAACTTTATTGCAGGATGTTTATTTATTGGACCGGCAGCTTTCTTATTTAGAAAGTATCGTACTGTTAAGAGTTTAACGACAGGATTAATGCTAGGGACAATTACAATGGCGCTCATTATGAGTGTATTAAATTACATCATTATATTCCCAGCTTACACTTGGTTTTTAAATTCACCAGCTATGTCTAGCGAGGCTATAAGAACAACGGTTGTAACGGCAATCTTACCATTTAATTTGATTAAAGGAATTGTTGTGACAATTGTTTTTGTAGCGTTATTCTCACGCCTGAAAGTATGGGTGTTTGCAAAAATGAAAAATGCATAAAAAATAAAGTGAAACTTTAATCAGTGAGGGTTTTGTTCATCCACCACTGATTATCAGCCTTCACCAATCGGGCCTTTACGGGCAGCTCGCCCACACCAAACTTCTTGGCTTTCGCTGAATTTTGAGGTGGGGTCTTATTGTCCGGCAAATAGCGGGGTAAAAAAACCATTAGTAGTATGGAACTACTAATGGTTTTTTATTAAGTGGAATGAAAATAGAAAACAAAAAATATCCCTCATATTAATGAGGGATATTTTTTGAAGTTAATAAAAGACTATTCGAATTTTAAAGCATCGCCTTCGAATGATTCGTCAGCAACTTTAATTGAGTCAGTTGGACAACCTTCGAATGCATCCATCATATCTTCAAGCAATACATCTGGAATTTCAACGATACCTTGGTTATCGTCTAATGTTACAAATGCAATACCTTCATCATCATAGTCATAAATGTCTGGTGCAGCAGCGCCGCAAGCACCACATGCGATACAAGTATCTTTATCAACGATTGTATATTTTGCCATCTTTTTTCCCTCCTGATAATATGTATGTGAAAAGCTCGCCATAAAAATTATAACCTTATTGTAAAACGGTTTTTAAAACTTTTCAACATAAAATTATAATGATAATGCTTATCAATTAGGGTGTCAACTAATTTTTGCATTATGTCATAAGATTTTCAAAATACGTAAATGTTATTTCGTTTGGTACAATAGACTATATACAAGTATATTGTACTGATATGATAAGTTTGATGAGTAACGGTGGTGCAATCATACTAAAAAGCAATTAAATTAGACTGAAAGGTGGAAGCGGTAATGCAACTACAATATACTTTATTGTATTGTTTAAAACAATTGAATGGTGAAAGGACCGTTTCTTCTATTTATTATTTATTAAAAGGAAAACGATCTTCGCAAACGTTACAAGATGGAAATATGTTCCGAATTTCTTTTTTGTTTGGAATATATAAATCGTTGAATAGAACAGACTATGATCGTGAAGTTGCAAAATTGTTGCGAACAGATTTGATTCAAGAAATACATGAAAATACATATTTGTTAACATCTAAAGGTAAAATGCAGTTACATACATGGGAGGAAGTGTATGCTTTTCCGGCCCATTTACATGGTTTACACTATGGTGAATTAGGTGAAACATTTTGGAAAAGATTATCATTAATTATTCAAACGATATCTAATTTACAACAGAATAATACGAAGTTTATTCCCATTCAACAAGATACAGAAATAATGATGTGGGTGAAACGCTTTTTAACAAGTATGCCGTATAGGCGAAGTGAATTGGCGAGAAGATTATGGAAAGAAATACATAAACTTTTAGGTAAATGTGATGTGATAGAAGCGACGATTGTAACATATAGATTAACAGGATATGAACGTATCGGTTGTACATTGCAGCAGTTAGCGGAAATTACGAAACAAGATATATTCAGGGTATACTTTTTATTTTGGGGTACAATTCACTTCCTTATACAAGAAGTTCGTGATAAAGAAAATGAATTTCCACTATTAGCTGAGATTATCTCTTATCCAAATGAGAGAGCCGAATTATTTAGTTTATCAACGAAAAAAACATATAATTTTTGGAGACAAGGACGATCTTTAGATGAAATAGCGACAATTAGAAATTTAAAGGTTGCAACAATAGAAGATCATTTTGTTGAAATTGCTTTGCGAGAAAGGGATTTTTCTATCGAGATGTTTATGGAAAAAGACAAAATAGATAAAGTAACAAAAGTAATTGATGCATTACAAACACGTAAGTTGCGTGAGTTGAAACAAGCGGTTGGAAAGGATATCTCTTATTTTGAAGTTCGTCTTGTATTGGCGCGGATGGAGGGTATAAATGAAACTTGAGGAATATTTATATAGGTGGTTTGGATATTCTGAATTTCGTCCAGGTCAAAAAGGGGTAATTACAGATTTATTGGAAGGAAAAGATGTTATAGCGATGCTTCCGACCGGAAGAGGGAAGTCTATGTGCTATCAACTTCCAGGGCTAATGCGAGAAGGAACAGTACTTGTTGTATCGCCATTATTATCTTTGATGGAAGATCAGGTTACACAATTAAAATATGTTGTAAAAAACCGAGTGATTGCATTTAATAGTTTTCGAACATTACATGAAAAAAGAGAAGCGATGAAAAAATTAGCTTCATATAAATTTATTTTTGTATCACCAGAGATGTTGCAGTCGGAAGTGCTAATAAGAGAATTGAAGAAAGTCCATATTTCATTATTTGTTGTGGATGAGGCTCATTGTATTTCACAATGGGGTTATGATTTTAGACCAGACTATAAAAAACTAAATGTAGCCATTGAGAATATCGGGTCTCCTACGGTGCTAGCGTTAACGGCGACAGCGACGAAAGATGTACTCCGAGATATAGCAGAGAGTTTAGATTTGAAGAATGCGACGCAGCATGTATACTCTATTGATCGTCCAAATATTGCAATGGAAGTACAATTTGTGGATACGATAGAAGAGAAGAAAGAATCGCTTTTGGACCAGGTAATGTATTTACAAGGGCCAGGGATTGTATATTGTTCAAGCAGAGCGTGGACAGAACGTTTAACGGAATATTTAAGAGGAAAAGGCGTGACTGGTGTCGCTTTTTATCATGGTGGTATGGAACATGAAGAGCGTATGTTAATTCAACAGCAGTTTATGAATGACCAGTTGCAGCTTGTAATATGTACAAGTGCTTTTGGTATGGGAGTAAATAAGTCGAATACAAGATATATTATTCATTTCCATTATCCGACTAATATAGCTTCCTATTTACAAGAAATCGGAAGAGCTGGAAGAGATGGTAAACCGAGTATAGCTATCTTACTATGTAGTCCGTTAGATCACGACTTACCAATTTCAATAATTGAAGACGAATTGCCAAGTCAGTCGCAAATACAATTTTTATTTTCTTTACTACAAGAAAGAATGTTTCAAACGAAAGAATTACCAATAGAAGAGGTAGAAGAAATTTGTTATAATGCAGCAAGATTTAATGAACAATATTGGCGGTTCATCCGCTATCATCTTGAACAGCTTGGAATCATACAACAGCGGAAATTAAAATTAGAGGGCTTGTCAGATGAAATTATGAACAGATTAATAGCTGAAGTAGAAATAAGGCTACGTAATAAGTATAGTGAGCTAGAAAACATGAAATCATGGATACAAGTGAAAGGATGTAGACGTGAATATTTGCTGCAACAGTTCGGTTATAGAAAAGAGAACGAGTTAAAAAATTGCTGTGACTATTGTAGTATTACAAAAACAGATTATAAAAAAAGACAAGCGCAACAATCGGATTTCGACTATAATTGGGAAACAGAGTTACAAAAGCTTTTCGGTCTAGAAAAGATGGGGGAATGATGAACATTCAAAGGCATAATATTGAAGATATGAGTCCGAAAGAAATAAGGCTGAATCTGTATATCACACAGTTCATTATTATCGGTATCGGTTGTTTACTAGCATATATATTATTCCGAGATATAAAATCGGTGTATAGTCTGTGGAAATGGGAACCGGTGTCTATACTTATAATAGGTGGCTTATTAGCAATTGGTATTGTGTTATTAGATTATGTTGCAATGCGAGTATTTCCTGAGTCCTGGTTTGATGATGGTGGTATTAACGATAGGATGTTTCAAGGAATGTCAGTTATGCATCTACTCGTTATTACGTTCATTATCGGTTTTGCAGAAGAATTTTTATTTAGAGGTGTAGTGCAGACGCACTTTGGAATTGTAATAGCGAGTTTAGTATTTGCAGTGTTACATATTCGGTATATAAAAAAGCCATTTTTGTTTTGTTTCGTCTGTTTCAT
>NZ_BOQB01000268.1 GCF_018332475.1 Bacillus sanguinis
CCTTCTATTTGTCCGATTGAATACGGGATACTAATGTCCCTTGCAAATAGTGCAATTTTTACGAAATCATGTAGTGGAGCGCCCCAGTCGTAACCATTAAAATCAACAACACCTACATATTTCCCATCACGTACAATTATATTTTCTAAATGAAAATCATCGTGTTGAAATCGATTTGGGCGATTCTTTAAATATATTTCATTTTCATCTATAAACTTAATGATTTTATCATCATTTTTTACTTTTATTCCACATGTTTTATATGCCTCTACATATTTCCGATGTTTTTTCATTGCTCTTTCATACCACGGAAGGATATCATTAGGAGCTTCATATGTATGCATTTTTGCTAAATCTTTTCCTGCCTCTATACCAATTTCATATTGTTCTTTTGCTGAATACGTAGGCAATAGTTTCTTCGCATCTTCCCCTTCTATATATGAAAAAATACCATAGCATAAATCTTCCTCTGCCAATAAACCCATTTCAATTAGTTTTTGAGCTTGCACATTACGTTTTTGCATTTCATTTAAAATTTGAAACTCTATTTTCTTTCTTTCATACTCTTTTATATCGCCTGTCCGCAATAAATATTTTTCATTATTCGCTTTCGTAATGATATATTTCTTATCAGGTGAGAAACCTTTAGAAATTTCTTCAATATTAACTGCATCTTTTACTATCTGTATATTGTTTAGCCATGCTGTAATTGTTTTCATGTATATTCCCCTTACATTTCTACATTTGGTGTATACGCTACTTCTAAAATAAATCCATTCGGATCGTAAAAATCAATTGTATAATACCCTTCCGAATAATGATTCATTTCAATTGGACCACGTATTATCTTTATTTTCGTACTAGAAAGAAACTCTGCTACCTCATCAACTACTTCTCTATGAATAGCTTGGTAACAAATATGTCTAGGACCTAACGTCCTTATGATTTCCTCGTCTACTTCCTTAAAATATATTTCACTTTCTCCCGTACTATATGATACTTCATTTAACTTTCTCCATCCAATTATGGAAAACAATATATCGTAAAAAGAAATAGACTCCTCTAAATTTGCTACCCAAAATTCAATATGATGAATACCTGCTCGAAGTGTATTCATATTAAGAATACGCCCCTTGTACTACTTGTACAATTTCCATAGGTGTATTGACCATATAATCTGGTGCATCTTTTTTCACTGTTTCAATGACATCATATCCCCAAGATACCCAAATTACGTCCACCCCTGCCTTTTTACAAGCCGCTACATCTCTCTGTTCATCACCAACGTATAACATATCTTTCTCCGTTATCTTTTTCGATTTTAAAAACCTTTTAATCATTTTATCTTTACCAAACAAATTTTTAGAACAATACACTTCTTGTATATTTTCTATATCATTATTGTGTAAAAATGCCCGAATATGCTCTTCTGAGTTAGAAGATATAACGGCAATCCCGTATCCTTTTTTATGGAGTTCATCTAATACATCCTTCATCCCATGGAACAAAATAAGATCTTTTATAGCGGGTTGATACAATTTATAAAACTCTAACGCTAATATCGGTAGTTTATACAATGGTACATCGAGTTGTTTACATCTCTCTGGCATCGTTAACTTGCGTAAATACTCAATTTCTTCTTCCCTTACCGTTTTATATCCGTGCTTTTCAGCAAGTTGATTATAAATTGGTACAAATATATTTTGTGAATCTACTAATGTGCCATCAAAGTCAAAAACAATATATTTTTGCATTGCCATACTCCCTTTACTTCTTTTTTCTAAACCTATTTTATTCAACACCATGGTTGTATTACCCTTCTACAAAAATAAAAAAGAACAAGATTTTCTCTTGTTCTTTTTAAGAAAGCCATTTTGGCGGTACATTCGTATTCCAATAAATATTCCCTAATTCATGGTGTCCTGAGTATCCATCATCAAAACGGTGATAGTGGAAATTAAAATAATAACCATCTTGCGGTGGATGATCTCTTCTTACATGAAATCGCAATAAGTCATTTCCTGATTTCGTGTCATACACATGAAAAATCTTTTCATTATTTCCGCCAGCTGGCCTTTGAGAAATCGCTAATGATTGCAGTGACTCCTCTGGTACATCACTTGCAAGCTCAGCAATTGCCTCTTCAATTTTCGGTAATATTACATCTTTAAACTCATCTTCAATTACTGGACCAATTTTAGTTCCAAACTTTTGCATCGACTGCTTCTCAGCTTCTTGCATTGCGTACGTAATAAAAGTATCAGTGGTTAACCTGTCATTCGTTTCTTCATATGTATAGGACGTACTCTCCAAATTTTGTTGCCCAGCTGTGCTCGTAGGCTTGTCCGCAGCTTTGGCATTATCAAGCAATATGGAAGGAGGCGTCACTAAACCAAATGTAAATACGGTAATTAATGCGACTAAGGTTTTTCTAAACCAATTTGGCATGTATGTTTCCTCCCCTTTCAATCATTATATTTTATATAACGGTTGTTTTCTCTATTATACAAAATGATTGTAATTTTTGCACTTTACAATTTTGTTAACGTTCACATATTTTTCACTTGAATATGGAATTGTAAGATTTCATACAATAAAATACAACAACAATGAGGAGGCGATCATATGTCTTTAGATGTCATGTATTCCGCCGCAAGCATACTCGTTTTAGCATATTTTCTTTATCAATGTGTGACAGATTAGAAAAAGAGCCATTTTTCGGCTCTTTTTCTATGGTAAAAATACAATCCAACCAATCCATACTATAAAAATAATCCCGGCAATTACAGCTGCTAATAAATAAAAATGAGAAAGGATAACTATTCCATATAAAAGGATTACTGGAAGTAATAAATAGCGATCTGCCTTCCATCTTAACAATAGTAATTTGCCTTCATCACAATATAAATGAAGAAACATTTTTTTCGCAAATTCTTTCAGCTGTATCTAATACGTGCGTACAAAGTAAAATTCCTGCCCCGCGTTCTTTTTCTTTATATAAATAACTTAAAAACTCTTTCGTAGCTACTGGATCTAAACCAATAAAAGGTTCATCAATGATATAAAAATCTGGTTCAGTTAAAAACGCCAAAATGAGCATCGATTTTTGTTTCATACCTTTTGAAAACTTTGATAAATACTCATGTTTATGTTTATGCATTCGAAACATATGTAATAACTCGTCCGCTTTCCTTTCCCAACTTCCTACTTCGTTCCCTCGAGCAGCCATTAATAGTTCAATATGTTCCCATAGCGTTAAATAATCATAATATGTCGGGTGCTCCGGCACATATGCATAAGGGTTTTTCTTTTCACCGAATGATATTTCACCATTCATATTTACAAGTAAACCGAGCATCGTTTTAATCGTCGTACTTTTCCCAGCACCATTTGCGCCAATAAGAGCAACTAATTCACTTTGCTCAATCGAAAAGGCAATATCATGAATTGTTTTTTCACCTATTTCATATCCAGCAGAGCGGATATTTACTTCTAACATACATTCCCCTTCTTTCCATTTCCAATACAAACAAGGAAAAGAATAACATATAACTATCTATATATCATTATAAAACATTTAAATTCATAGCAGGAATAAATATTTTTTAATAGAATAATAAATGTTTGATTACATTTTATTGGAGTGGATAATATGTCTTTTCAAATTCGCGAAGCGACGATAGACGATATAGATGCACTTTGCTCTTTAACAACAGAACTAAAAGGTTCCTCTATTTCATATGAAGATATGAACAATCGATTGCAATTCGTACAAATGAGTCCTTTTGATTTTCTATATGTTTACGAAGAAGAGGACACTATATTTGGATTACTTGGGTTTCGTATACGTGAAAATTTAGAAGATATAACTCGTTATGGGGAGATTTCAATTATTAGCGTTGATTCTACAATACGACGGAAAGGCATTGGACAAGTATTAATGGATTATGCAGAACAATTAGCAAAGACACATAATTGTATCGGCACATGGCTAGTCAGTGGAACAAAAAGAGTAGAAGCACATCCTTTTTACAAAAAATTAGGATATGAAGTAAATGGATATCGATTTGTAAAACATTTTTAAACTACTTATAAATTGAAAGGACTATAACTATGACAAACATCGAAGCTATTTTTATTGATCGTGACGGTACAATTGGCGGTGACACTACAATACATTATCCAGGATCATTTATATTATTTCCCTTTACAAAAGCATCACTACAAAAATTAAAAGCTAATCATATAAAAATTTTCTCTTTCACAAATCAACCAGGTATCGCGGATGGGATAGCGACTATAGCCGATTTCTCACAAGAATTAAAAAGCTTCGGTTTTGATGATATTTACGTATGTCCTCATAAACATGGTGATGGTTGTGAATGCCGGAAACCAAGTACAGGTATGCTTCTGCAAGCAGCGGAAAAACATGGACTTGATTTAACAAAATGCGCTGTAATTGGTGATCGCTGGACTGATATCGTTGCGGGAGCAAAAGTGAATGCGACAACGATTTTAGTACGAACAGGCGCTGGATACGACGCTTTACATACGTACCGAGACAAGTGGGCACATATTGAACCAAACTACATTGCAGAAAACTTTGAAGATGCGACAAATTGGATTTTAAATCAACTATAATGCAGATTAAAAGAGGCGCCTTCAAAATGAAAGCGCCTCTTTTAATCTAATATTATTTAAAACGTTAATTCATAATGGAAATAACGATTATCTCTTAAATATCCATTTTCAGCGTATAATCGCTGCGCTGATAAATTATCAATCTCCGTTTGTAATTTTACACCTTTTGCACCATTTTCTAAGGCAAATTCTTTCGCAGCTTCTAATAATTTTTTTCCTGTTCCTGCTCCGCGTTTAGTTGCTTGTACAAATAAATCATTTAAAATCCATAATTCTTTCATCGAAATGGAAGAAAATGATGGATATAATTGTGTGAAGCCAATATATTCACCGTCTTCAACTGCCACAAAAATAACGGATTCTTTTCTCTCGATTCGACTTCGCAAAAATACTTTTGCTCCTTCTAAATCGGAATCTTGTCTATAAAACATACGATAGTTATTAAAAACTGATGCTAGTCCATCTAAATCTGCAATTGTTGCCTCATATATTCTCATTTTACTCCATTCCCCTTCCAATACTGTCTCATTATATCCGTTGCCCATTTAGGCTGTACAATTTCTTCTTTCGGCATAAACTCTTTCATTATCGGCTTTATATCCAATATAGGTGTGCCATCAATAGCATCTAACCCCTCAACAATAATTGATTTACCTTCTCTTTTGATCACCTTTACAATTGTTGCCCCTATGCGATTCGGGCGATTTTTCCCACGCTGTGCAAAAATGCCTACTTTAGGATAATCATGATTATTTCTAGGATGTCTAGCAAAATATTGAATTTGTTCATCAGTTACTTTATGAAAATAAAAAACAACTTCAATATGAGAAAAATCTTCAATCCCTTGTATACTTTCCTCTGTATACATTTCAGTTAAAGTAATACAGGATCTTTCTTCTCCCCACTCATCATCTTTTATTTCCTTTCTTTCATTATGTACAAATGCGATTGGTTGAACCGAGAACATACGCATTCCCCCTTAAATGTAACCACTTACATTATAAAATATTTTCTGAATGTTTTCCACATACACGAACTAAGTTACATAATATAATTATAATCTATTTCGTAAAGCGAAATGAACTGCTTCAACTGCATGTATATGAGTTGTATCGAATATCGGAACTGATACGTCTTCCTGTTTAATTAATAAGCCTATTTCTGTACATCCTAAAATAATTCCTTGGGCCCCTTCTTGTATTAGATTTTCTATAACACTTTTATAATACTCTCTAGATTGAGATGTTATCTTTCCTAAGCACAATTCTGTATATATTACTTCATTTACCTTATCTCTATCCTTTTCTGATGGTACCACTACTTTTATATGATTCTCTTCAATACGTGACTTATAGAAATCTTGCTCCATTGTATATTTAGTTCCAAGCAAACCAACTGTTTGAATATTTTTTCTTTTAATTTCTTTTGCAGTTGCATCAGCAATATGTAAGATTGGAATATGAATATTCTCCTTTATTTTCTCAACTACTTTATGCATTGTATTTGTACAAATAATTATAAAATCTGCTCCTCCCTTTTGTAATGAATATGCTGCATTCCCTAGAATTTCTCCTGCACTATCCCAATCACCACTAGACTGATATCGTTCAATCTCTTCAAAGTCTACACTATTAATTAAACATTTAGCTGAATGTAACCCACCTAATCTACTTTTTATTTCTTCATTTATGATTCGATAATATTCAGCAGTTGATTCCCAACTCATACCACCAATTAAACCTATCGTTTTCATTAAACCTTACACCTACCTTACACTATTTTTTAAAGTTAATTACAACATTTTATTATGTATATTATACATAATAAAGCAAGACTTTACGTTTGAAATATAAAGCCTTGTTTTAACTATTTCCAAGGAAATTTTATAAGAATATTCTGAAATTAATCCCCTGATGTTTTTATTGAATCTTCATATTTATAATGAAAACATTCTCGATACAACTGTTTAATTTCATCATATGATGGCACACGTGGGTTATTCGCTGGACTTCCACTTTCAATTGCATCTGACGCCATTTTAGAAATAGCTTTTTCAAACTCAACCTCACCAATTCCGTATTCTTTTAAATTTGGAATACGAAGATCAAAACAAAGTTTTTTTATTTCCCTCAGTGTGTAGTTGGCTACTTCTTCATCACAATAGGAATACATATCTTTATTTAAACAATGTCCAATTTCCGCTAGTCTTTTTACTGCACTCACTTTTGTATATTCTAAAACTGTCGGTAATAGTATTGCATTTGATATACCATGTGGTACATGAAATAAAGCTCCTACTGGTCTTGACATTCCATGAACTAATGTAACAGATGCATTTGAAAATGCGATCCCAGCTTGTAAGGATGCTATCATCATCGCTTCTCTTGCCTCCATATTCTCACCGTCTTCATATGCAATACGTAAATATTTCATAATACTTTCAATCGCGGAAAGAGCTAGTACATCTGTAAGTGATTGTGAAACTTTAGAAATATATGCTTCGACTGCATGACATAATGCATCGATCCCTGTTGCTGCTGTAATATGAGGGGGTACCGAACATGTCAAAACCGGGTCAATAATCGCTACTTGTGGGGTAAAACTTGGATGTTTCATCATCATTTTTACATCTGTTCGTTTATTCGTAATTACTGCTACACTTGTTACTTCCGACCCAGTACCAGAAGTTGTTGGGATTGCAATAAGTGGTAGGGGATCATTGTCTATTTCCATTTCCTTTTGGACATAATCTTCCACTTCTCCACCATTTGTATATAACACCGCAACTACTTTCGCTGCATCGATACAACTTCCACCACCAATACCGATAATAAAATCACACTTTCCTTCTTTACAAAGTGTTAACGCTTCTAACACGTGTATATTTGTAGGCTCAGCATTCACTTTATTATATGTAATAACAGTTATACCTTTCGTATTTAATTGTTGTATACACCTCTCAACATATCCTAAATCCTCCATAATTGTATCCGTAACTATAAACGCCTTTTTCCCCAACTTTCTAGATTGTTCCCCCAGCTTTTCAAGCGAATTTCTTCCATATAATACAGACTTCGGCATACGAAACTCAGCAACTTCTTGCAAGTACACCACTCCTTCTTACCCTAATTAATGTTTTAGTTTATAAAATATCGACTTAATAAATTCCTGTTACAGTATAGAATGCAATTACTAAAAACACAGCAACCGTTTTCAAAACAGTAATTGCAAATATATCTTTGTATGACTGTTTATGTGTTAAACCTGTTACTGTAAGAATAGTAATAATGGCTCCGTTATGTGGTAATGTATCCATTCCTCCTGATGCCATTGACACAATTCGATGCATTACTTCTAATGGAATATCAAATTGATTGGCCGCTGCAATAAACTTATCTCCCATTGCACTTAAAACAATTCCCATTCCTCCTGATGCAGATCCTGTAATACCGGCTAAAATATTCGTCGTTACTGCTCCATTCACAAGAGGGTTTGTGAATGTGGCAGAAATGCCATCTCTCATAATTGCGAATCCTGGAAGTGCTGCGATGACACCACCGAATCCAAACTCAGCTCCTGTATTCATCGTTGCTAGTAGCGCTCCACCAATACTTGTATTCAATCCAGCTTGAAATCCTGTTACGACTCGTTTCCAATATAATAATAACGTTGTTACTATACCTATAATAAGTGCCAATTCTACTGACCAAATTCCAACTACTGCACTTAATTCTACTTTTCCAAATGCTTTCATACCAATTGCAGAAAAATCAAAACCATTCGGATACCACTTCGGTATCATAATAGTAAACACCTTATTCATTACACCTACTAAAATAAGTGGTATAAAAGCAATCACTTGCTGAACTCTTGTAATTTCAATACTTTTAAGTAACGGCATATCTTTTTGTTCTACTTGTAAAGAAGCTGCCATTTCAGTATCCCCATCGTTAAAACCAAAATACCCTTCTCCAGCTGCTTTCGCCTTCTTACGTCTACTCTCTAAATATAGTAACCCTAACGTAAGTACAAAAATTGCCCCTACAATACCAAGTATCGGCGCAGCATAAATGTCTGTTTTAAAAAACGTTGTAGGTATTACGTTTTGAATTTGTGGTGATCCAGGTAGCGCATCCATCGTAAAAGTGACTGCTCCAAGTACAATCGTTCCAGGGATTAAACGCTTTGGAATATTCGCTTGTCGAAACAGCTTAGCTGCAAACGGATATACAGCAAACACTACTACATATACACTAACACCGCTATAAGTTAAGATAGCACCCATTAATACAATCGCTAATATCGTACGTTTTTCACCAACTAACTCTATAATTGTCTTTGCAATCGAATCTGCAATTCCTGACATTTCTACTACTTTCCCAAATATTGCTCCGAGTAAAAATACAGGAAAATATAGTTTAATAAAACCTACCATTTTCTCCATAAAGATATTCGAAAAGAAAGGTAATACAAAACTAGGCTCTGTCAAAAATACCGCAAATAATGCAAATATCGGTGCAAATAAAATAACAGAAAATCCTCTATATGCTACAAACATTAGTAAACTAAGTGCTAATAATATAATAACTAGCTCCAATTATACCCCTCCTTTAAACTGAAAATTCAAACTTTTATAGATAAACTTCTACTAATCTTTTGATTCTGACACCCCTCCTCTTATTCATACAAATTTTTTATGCTAAAAATGTCTAATTATAAGTATTCGATTACATATGAAAAATCCCTTTAAACATAAACGAATTCATCATCATACGTTATAAAGGGATTTTCAGTCTCTATATTTACTTCTTTATCAAACTACTGTCTACACAAAAATGATGTAGTTCTTTTACATCATTTAGTATATGAGTCGCACCAACTTCAGTCAATTCTGTTTCACTACCATAGCCATATAGTATACCGATTGAAGCAATTCCATTATAATTTGCCCCTATTATATCGTGTTTTCTATCTCCAATCATAACAATTTCTTCTTTATTAAGGGCTTCATTTGTTTGTAAAATATGAGCAATGATTTCTTCTTTTTTTATTCTCGTACCATCTAAATTACTTCCAATGATACCTTCGAAATAATTTGTTAATTGAAAATGCTCTATAACTTGTTCCGCAAATACAGTAGGTTTTGAAGTTGCTATAAATAAACGATTTTCGGTATCTTTTAATTGTTTTAAAAGATTTGGAATACCATCGTATACATTATTTTCTAACAATCCACGCTGCTTTAAATATTCTCTGAAATAAAACACAGCTCGTTCAACTTCTCCTTCATTCATATTGTACCTCTCTACGAATGATTGCTGGATGGGTGGACCGATAAATGAGTCTAACTCATTTACATGTAATTCTTCAATTCCAATCTTTTGTAATGCATACAATACTGAATTTATAATTCCTTCTTTCGGATCCGTCAATGTTCCATCTAAATCAAATAGAAATGTTGTATACAAATTTAATCCCCCGCTCCTATTTACTTTACATATTATACGGAAGGCTTTTCATGCCTACCTTTTACTATACTACCATTATTTATCTTTTCGAAAAATTATTTCTTCTATGTCACATACTTTCCGTTACAAAGTGTAATACATATGATAAAGTAAAAAAGTTACAATTATTTTAATAGAATCTGATGAATTAGTCCTCTATAAAAATAGTAGGTGGGATAACAAATGACTATGCAAACAGAGCAAGATATAATTCGCTTAATAGAAAACGACGAATGGATGATGAACGTATTACAATTAGCAAAATCACTAGAATTACCTGATTGGTGGATTTGCGCCGGATTTGTTCGCTCTAAAATTTGGGATACTTTACATAACTACGAAGTAAGAACGACTACACCAGACGTTGATGTCATTTATTTTGATCCTTTTCGTAAAGATGAGTTATACGAACAATCATTAGAAAAGAAACTGATAAATTTGGATGCCTCTATACCTTGGTCAGTAAAGAATCAAGCTCGTATGCATGTGGTGAATAACATGCCACCCTATTCCTCTTCTATCGATGCTATTTCTAAATTTCCTGAAACAGCAACGGCTTTAGGAGTTACACTTGATGAGCTAAACAACGTCATATTAACGGCTCCATGTGGTATTGAAGATGTGATTGCCTTACAAGTGAGACCAACCGCCCATTTTCTTGAAACAAAAGAACGATTACATATGTACAATGCTAGAGTTACTAAAAAGAACTGGCAAAACAAATGGTCTAACATAACAATTACTTATCCAAAAATATAAAAAGGGAGCTTCGCATTATACGAAGCTCCCTTTTTACATTATTTCAAAAACTGAATGACTAATTCTGCATATCGATCTGCTTCCTCATAATGCGGGGTATGACCACTCTCTTCGAATACAATATACTTCCCATTTCGAGCATCTTTATTAAACGTTTCAATTTGTTTTTCACACGTTACTACATCATATTTCCCTACAATTAATAACACTTGATTTTGTAAATCTTTTATTTTAGGTAATAATGAAGTATGAACTGCTCCCTCTAATTTTAATCTATCAAAATGGATCTTGGAGCGATTTGAAAATACTTCCCACTCTTCATCACTATATAAACTCTCATCTGTCCCATCTTCCTTATAATTGTAAATCTCCATTCTTTTTTCTTCTAGTTCATCACTTAGTCTTATATAAGCTTCTAGCAACTCTTCTGAACTCGCATTGCTAGATGAATAAGCAAGAGACTCTTCTGCTACTTCTTCTTTTCCATACTTTTTTAATAAATGCCCTGTCTTTTGCAACAAAGCCCTGCTTGTTAATGCAAAATCAAAAGTTGGTCCTTCAAATATTATTTTCTTTATTGAACCTGGATATATCGACGCATATAGCAATGCTAAATATCCACCGAAAGAGTGTCCAATTATAGACCACTTCTTAATTTGTAATACTTTTTTTAATTCCTCACAGTCTTCAATTAAATCTTTTAATCCAAAAGCTTCGTCCTCAGTAATTTCTTCTGAGCGACAAACGCCTCTTTGATCTATCATAATTACATATAAAGAATCTTTTAAACGTTCCCCTTGATGAAATGAAAAATCATAGCAACTTTCTCCCGGTCCACCATGTAAGTATAGGACTGGTTTATTTTTAGGGTTTCCATGCGTTTCAACATATAGCTTTTTGCCTCTGATATGCATGTATTTCCCTGCTTCTATCAAATTCGCCTTTATGATCATCACCTTCTTTTTTACTGAATATTATAACACTTCATCTTAAATAATCCCTATTACATTTAAAAAGACGATGATGATTGCGAGTGGTGCTACAAATCGAAGTAAAAATGCCCAACAAGTAAATACTTTCTTTCCATAATTACCACCTACAAAAAACTCTGCTTCTTGTACCTTCTTCTCCATTTTGAATGAAACGAAAATACTAATAAATAGTGCTCCAAGCGGCATTAATATATTACTAGATAAGAAGTCTACTGCATCAAAAATATTCTTCCCGAAAATCGTAATATCACTCCATATCCCAAATGATAACGCTGATGGTATACCTACTAAGAAAATGCCGAAACCGATCATCCATGATAATTTCGTTCTCTTTTCTTGTTCACCATTTGCTAATGCTGAAACAACTGTCTCTAATAGTGAAAATGCTGATGTTAATGTCGCAAATGTAAATAGTGCAAGAAATACTGTTAAGAATAAACCACCGAATGGAATTTGACTAAATACTGATGGTAATACGATAAATAGTAATCCAGGCCCTTCTGTTGGCTCCATTCCTAATGAAAATACGGCCGGAAAAATAGCAAGACCTGCAAATAATGAAACAAATAAATTCAATCCAACAATTGTTATTGCTGATTTTGGTAAACTTTCTTTTTTATTTAAATAGGAACTATACGTGACCATAATCGAAATACCTATACTAATCGCAAAGAATGACTGGCCCATTGCAAACAAAATACTTTCTGAAGTAATCTTTGAAAAATCTGGTTGTAAGAAAAACTTCACACCTTCCATTGCATTATCAAGTGTTAATGAACGAATAATAAGAGCAACAAATAAAACGAACAACGCTGGCAACATATATTTACTTGCTTTTTCAATTCCGTTTTGTACACCTTTTGATACAACCCAAATCGTAATGAACATAAAAGCGAAATGTCCCATAATCGCCCAAGTCGGATTTCCAATTGTTTCAGTAAATAATGCTCCATAATTTTGTCCCGGAGTAATAAGTTGTCCCGTTACTCCTCTGAATAAATAAATGAGTACCCAACCACCTACAACGCTATAAAACGAAAGTAATATAAAACACGTTCCAACGCCAAGTCGTCCAATCCAGTGCCACCCTGTATTTGGTGCGATACTTTTAAATGCTCCAACCGCTTGTTTCTGTGTACTGCGACCAATCATAAATTCAGCTATAAGTAGCGGTAGCCCAATTAATACAGTAAATAATATAAAGATTAAAAAGAATGCTCCTCCCCCGCTCTTCCCAGCGATAT
>NZ_BOQB01000269.1 GCF_018332475.1 Bacillus sanguinis
TTTCAAGTAGCTTTTTTATTACTCTGCTAAATACATAAATCCGATTGCACCCGGACCTGTATGAGTACTAATAATAGGCGTTGTAAAGAAAATTTCTGATTGAGCAAATCCACTTACTGTTTCTACAGCTGCTTTTACATTTTCAGCTAAAGGAATTGCTTTCGCATGTGGAATTGCCACAGCTTTTACAACTTTTCCAGCTGTATCTTCCTCAAATAACTTAGCTAACGTTTTTACAATTTGACCTTGGCTACGCACTTTCGTTACAGGGTTATAAACACCATCCTCAAGGCTAGCAATTGGCTTTATATTAAGTAGCGAACCGATAAACGCTTTTCCTTTACCGATACGCCCACCCTTCACTAAGTTTTCTAATGTATCTACTACTACATATAAACGAGTATTCTTTCTCACTTCATCTACACGTTTTAAAATTTCTTCTAGTGAGCGTCCTTCATTTGCCATTTTCGCAGCTTCAACTACTTGATATGCTAAAGCATGTGTAATAAATTGTGAATCAACAACTGTTACTTTTGTGTCAGTCATTGATGCGGCACTATTTGCAGTTGCCACAGTACCACTCATTCCACTTGTCATATGAATGGAAAGTACTTCACTTCCATCTTCCCCTAACTTGTCATACATTTCTACAAATGTACCCATTGCTGGTTGTGATGTTTTTGGTAGTTCCTCTGATTTAATCATTTCTTCAATAAATTCATCCGGTTGTAGATCAACGCGATCTAAATATGTTTGTCCATTTACAGAGATTGATAATGGTAGAACATGAATGTCATACTTCTCAATTACCTCTTGTGATAAATCCGCCGTTGAATCTGTTACAATTTTAATTTTTTGCATATTATATTCTTCCCTTTCCAATACGCTCTCCTTGTTATTATACTAGTATTCCCTGTGCTTTCAACAATTTGGAACGAAATTTAATCAAATTAATTATATTTTTATACCTAAAATGAAAAAGACAGAGCTACTAACCCTGTCCACACTCTATATCATGCATTTTTTTCAAGAGTATTTGTTTTATATACATTTAAATAATCATTCCACTTCAAACAATTTTGTAAATATTCACGGAAAGAATACGAAAATCTTGGGTGTTTTTGTTTTTGAATTTTTGCAATAAATAATTGAAGACGAGACTGAATTAGAAACGATAATGGATGCTGTGCCTGTAGGACAGGGATTTCAAATATTTTAATACAATCCCCTGTTGAATGAGTGAAATAAAAACTTTTCGTAATCACAATATCAATCCTCTTTTTCATTGGATTTTTGAACTTCTTCTACTTTACGCTGTAACACGTTGTTTAAAGTGGCGACTCCTATGAATACAAAAGTATCCTTAGACAATCTCTGTAGTCCTTATGGTTAGAAGATTTATACTCTATTCATCTCCACCTAATCCATCCCCCACCCTAAATTTCTGATAAGATGAGGACTCGTTATCCGTATATTGCTTAATATATTCAGTATAAACTTATAAAAGCGCAAAGTTTGTCTAAATTTTGGAGATTCTATAATTTTTTTCTTCTCTATATTGTATACGTTTATAGCTAGAGTATAACAAATAAATAAAAAAAGTGCCTTTATAACGAGGCACTTTTCGACTGCATTTCTTCTTCTCTTTTCTTTTTTCGCTTACTAACAATCTTTGATAAAGCAATACTAATTTCATAAATACAAATAAGCGGTACCGCAACTAAACTATGAGATAAAAAATCTGGCGGTGATATACACGATGCAATGATAATCAACGCTACGTAAGCATACCTTCTTATTTTAATTAGAAGTTCCGCCGTCAAAAGTCCAATACTCGTTAAAAACATGACTACTACAGGCAATTCAAAAATCACAGCAAATGGAACTGTTAAATTAAGAACAAAATGAAAATACTTTTCTGTCGTAAACATCGTATTAAACATTTCATTACCTATCGTAGTTAAAAAATGAAATAAAAACGGCATTACAACGAAATATCCAAAGCATAAACCTGCAATAAATAATATAGACAATACCGGTATATACATTACTGTCATCTTTTGTTCATTTGGATGTAAACCCGGTTTTACAAATAACCAAATTTGTATAGCAGCAAAAGGAATTGTACAAACGATAGCAAATACTGTAGCAATCGAGAAAAAAATCCACAATACATCACTTGGACCGAGAACAGTTAATTTCATTGGTAAGTCTTTTACAAGCCAAAAATAAATATCCTTCGTAAAAGTAAACCCAACTATTAAAAATAGTACAAAGGATAACACTGTATATATTACTCGTTTGCGAAGCTCAACTATATGTTCTACTACACTCATTTCCCGATCTTCCATCTCGTTCACCACACTTTATTTATCCATTTCGAAGAAAATTCATTACATTTTTTCTTTCTTTTCCTTCTCTTGAAATGCATCATCAGTCAATTCTTTCGTTGATTTTTTGAATTCTTTTAACGTTTCCCCTAAAGCCTTTCCGATTTCCGGCAATTTTTTCGGCCCAAATAAAATGAGTACAGCTACTAAAATTAAAATTAATCCTGGAAAGCCAATATTTGAAAACATTTCTCCATCCCCTTTATTAGTAGATTCCTTGTCCTACTATTGCATAATTTTATTTTGTCAAAAAAGTTTGAAAACGTCAACAAAACCATTGCCTTTTGTCAAAAAAATTCAAAAATATAATCAATTATACAAATTTCATTTTCTATTGCTCTTGTGTATGATATGGTAAGGGAAACGACATATTATTTTATCCCGCTTTAACGGGCAGTAAGAACCACCACCTCAAAATTCAGTGCAAGCAAAGAAGTTACGTGGGGGCTCAACTGTTCGTAAAAGCCCGATTGGTTCAACTAATAATCAGTTGGGGATGCCCCCACTGATTAAAGTTTCACTTTATGATAGTAGAAAGGATTTGCATTATGACTGAAAAAATGACACGAATGACGC
>NZ_BOQB01000270.1 GCF_018332475.1 Bacillus sanguinis
ACAGATAAGAAAGATTTTTGGATGCAGTTAAATGAAAAGCGTGCTGCAGCAAAAGTGACAAAAGAAGATGAGAATACATTTAGGAAGCAAGAGATGGAAGGGAAAGAATTAGATAAAAAAGTAGAAGAGTTACGTAGGGAAAGAATTACGCAAGAAGAATTAAGTGAACTTTCAAAAGAGGATTTAGAAGTACTAGCAATTAAAAGTAGAATGAATGCGGGATATAAAATGACGCCGCAAATCGTTAAAAAAGATGTAAGTCAAAATGAATATGCAGTCGTAAGTGAAAGATTGGCAAGTTTGCCAGGGGTGGATACGACAGTAGACTGGGAACGTGAATATCCAAATGATAAAATACTTCGTTCAATCCTTGGTAGCGTTTCTACTGAAAATGAGGGCTTGCCAAGAGAACATTTAGATTATTATTTAGTGCGTGATTATAACCGAAATGATCGCATTGGAAAGAGTTATATCGAGAAACAGTACGAAGATGCATTACATGGAACGAAAGAACAGTCGAAAACTATTATGGATAAAGCGGGAAATATTATTCGGACAGAAAAAGTGACTGAAGGAAAAAGTGGAAATAATTTAATGTTAACAGTGGATATGGAGTTACAGAAAAAAGTAGAGGAAAGTCTTGAAAAGAATTTACGAGCGTTTCATTCTGCAGAGCCGATGATGGATCGCGCGTTCGTTGTAATGATGAACCCGAAAAACGGGCAAATTTTATCAATGGCTGGGAAGAAAATTGTAAATAAAGATGGTGGCATGCAAATAGAAGACTTTGCTTTAGGAACGATGACAAGTTCTTATGAGTTAGGATCAACTGTGAAAGGGGCTACGTTATTAGCCGGATATCAAACTGAAACAATTAAGCCGTTTACGCATTTCTTTGATGCACCAATGTATTTTAAAGGAAGTACTAAGCCGAAGAAATCGTGGAAAGACTTTGGTGATATTGATGATTTAAGAGCTTTACAAGTTTCATCAAACGTTTATATGTTTAATACAGCATTAAAAATGGCGGGTATAAATTATGTGCCAAACAATCCGCTAGATATTAAAAAAGAGACATTCAATAAAATGCGCTACTACTTTAGACAGTTTGGCTTAGGTGTACCGACTGGAATTGACTTGCCGAATGAATCGATTGGTCAAATGGGTAGAACAGATGACATACCTGGTTTTTTACTTGATTATGCGATTGGACAATATGATACATATACGCCGCTTCAACTTGCTCAATATATGTCAACAATTGCAAACGGCGGTTACCGAATGAAACCACAAATTGTACAAGAAGTGAGAGAGCAACCACATAGACCAGAGGATGTTGGAAAAGTTGTTCGGTCTATTGAACCAGTTATTTTAAATCGAGTGGATATGGACACTTCATACATTAATCATGTAAAAGAAGGATTTAGAAGAGTTTTTCAAGAAACTGACGGGACAGGTACTGCAACGTTTAAAGGATTACCGTATAAACCAGCTGGAAAAACAGGAACAGCTGAAACTGTATATGGTGGAGAAAGTGATATTGGAAGAGATGAAAACTATAACCGAAAAAAATGTTATAATTTAACTCTTGCCGGTTATGCACCATATGATGCTGATCCAGAAGTAGCTTTTTCAGTTGTTGTACCTTGGGTGAATGATGACAAATCAGGAATTAATTCCGCGATTGGTAAAGAGATTTTGGATGCGTATTTTGAATTGAAAGCAAAAAGAGCGGGTGGAAATCCAGTCCCAGTAGAACAACCGAACAAGGCCCAGTAAAAATAGTATCACTGCATGGAGATATATTGTGCAGTGATATATTTTTGAGTTAAAAAGCGTTTAAATAAGGTGGGAATGGATATGAAACATGAGATGAAAAGAGGCTGGGGGAAATACATACTGTTTGTGTTTGTTTTGGTAGTAGCCTATCATTCTTTTACTTTATGTAAAGTGGAAGGAAAATCGATGCAACCAACTTTATATGAAGAAGACTACGTATTTGTAAATAAAGCAGCGGTACATTTTTCTAATCTAGAGCATGGAGAAATTGTCATTATAAAGGAAGAGGATGAGTCGAAATATTATGTGAAACGAGTAATAGGACTTCCTGGTGACGTAATTAACATAACGAATGGATCTGTATATGTAAATGATAAAAAGCAAGAAGAACCGTATACAAATAAAGATTTATTCAATAATACGCAAGTGTTTTATAACTTTCAAAAGACAAAAATCCCGCCAAATAAGTTATTTGTAATGGGAGATAATCGTGAACTTAGTAGAGATAGTCGAAACGGCTTAGGATATATTGAAGAAGATAATATAATAGGCAAAGTGGAATTTGTATATTATCCTTTTTCAAAAATGAAGATTATAGAATAAGTGGGGTTATACAAAACCCCACTTATTAAAGTTTCACTTTACCCCGCATTAACGGGCAGTAAGACCACCACCTCAAAATTCAGCTGTACAAAGGAGTTAGGTGGGAGATCAACTGCCCGT
>NZ_BOQB01000271.1 GCF_018332475.1 Bacillus sanguinis
CGTTCCTCTTTTACTTTGTCTTATGATATATATTTGCAAATATGATTGCATGCAATCATATTCGTATGTCGGAGGTGAAGTAAAGACATACTGACTAGCGAATCTCGTTCGTTTCTGGGTGAGTGCCAAGATTTTCTGATGGTTTAAAGAGTAAACCAAGATTGATAAGCCCAGAAATACCGACGATGCCGTAAATAATACGTGAAAGAGCTGAGTTTTGTCCACCGAAAATGGCTGCCACTAAGTCAAACTGGAAGAACCCGATCAGTCCCCAGTTCACAGCACCAATTACAGTAAAGACTAATGCGATACGTTGTAGTGTACTCATGAAAAAGCCCCCCTTAATTGTGAAGCATGAGCAAGCGATGAGTTAATTAACTCTTTTATAGAATGGTGTAGTTATGTTGTTTTTATACATAAAAAATATAAGAAAAAGGATGTATATACATCTATACCGAAAAATGCGAATTTTTATGCAAAAAATGAACTTTTTCTAAAAAATATATTTTGGTTACGTTTACAATTGTTGAATCGCTTGATTTACAACTTCAGTTTCGCTAAAGTGAATACAGAAATACATATACATTATTGGAGGGAAAAAGATGAGTACACATGTAACGTTCGACTATTCTAAAGCGTTATCCTTCATCGGTGAACATGAAATCACTTATTTACGTGATGCAGTGAAAGTAACACATCACGCAATCCACGAAAAAACTGGAGCTGGGAACGATTTCCTTGGGTGGGTAGACCTTCCGCTTCAATATGACAAAGAAGAATTTGCTCGCATTCAAAAATGCGCAGAAAAAATTAAAAATGACTCTGACATTTTACTTGTTGTAGGTATCGGTGGTTCTTACTTAGGAGCACGTGCAGCAATCGAAATGTTAAACCATTCTTTCTACAACACGCTATCTAAAGAACAACGTAAAACTCCACAAGTGCTATTTGTTGGACAAAACATTAGCTCCACTTACATGAAAGATTTAATGGACGTATTAGAAGGTAAAGACTTCTCTATTAACGTTATTTCCAAATCAGGTACAACAACAGAGCCGGCACTAGCATTCCGTATTTTCCGTAAGTTATTAGAAGAAAAGTATGGAAAAGAAGAAGCTCGCAAACGTATTTATGCAACTACAGATAAAGCACGTGGTGCATTAAAAACATTAGCTGATAATGAAGGTTACGAAACATTCGTTATTCCAGATGATGTTGGAGGCCGTTTCTCTGTATTAACGCCAGTTGGTTTATTACCAATCGCAGTTAGTGGTTTAAATATTGAAGAGATGATGCAAGGTGCAGCTGCTGGTCATGGTGACTTCGGTGCATCAGAACTAGAAGAAAATCCTGCTTACCAATACGCAGTAGTTCGTAATGCTTTATACAATAAAGGAAAAACAATTGAAATGCTTGTTAACTATGAGCCAGCACTTCAATACTTCTCTGAATGGTGGAAACAGTTATTTGGTGAAAGTGAAGGAAAAGATCAAAAAGGTATTTTCCCATCTTCAGCAAACTTCTCAACTGACTTACACTCATTAGGTCAATACGTTCAAGAAGGTCGTCGTGACTTATTTGAAACAGTTCTGAAAGTAGGTAAATCTACACATGAACTAACAATCGAAGCAGAAGAAAACGATTTAGATGGATTAAACTACCTTGCTGGTGAAACTGTAGACTTCGTAAACACAAAAGCATACGAAGGTACATTACTTGCACATAGCGATGGTGGAGTACCAAACTTAATCGTAAATATCCCTGAATTAAATGAGTACACATTTGGTTACCTTGTATACTTCTTCGAAAAAGCATGTGCGATGAGCGGCTACTTACTAGGCGTAAATCCATTTGACCAACCAGGAGTAGAAGCATACAAGAAAAACATGTTTGCTTTACTTGGTAAACCAGGATTTGAAGAATTAAAAGCAGAATTAGAAGAGCGTTTAAAATAATAAAAAGCGGC
>NZ_BOQB01000272.1 GCF_018332475.1 Bacillus sanguinis
TTATATGCTATAGCATATACAATGCGAAATTTTGACTGGTACTAGGAAAAAACGTGATCCTGAATCAAATATTATACAAAATAAAGCTATCTCCACCATTTCTCGAAACAAACAAATTACATGCTATAGCATGTATAATACATAAAACAAAGGTTGTTCCTTATGAATATCATCAATAAGGAACAAGTATTAATAGCGTGTATCATACAATTTGTTTAATAATGATTGTAATACTTTAATCTCTTCCTCGCTCAAATTACTCGTCACAAAATGATGAGCGTCTGTCACTACAGGTAAGATTTCTTTTTTTAACTGGTCACCTTTTTCAGTTAAAAAAAGGTTGTGTGAACGCCTATCTTGGTCATTCAAAGCCTTCTTTACAATCCCTTTTCTCTCCATTGACTGTATCATTCTTACGACAGTAGTTTGATCTTTATCAATCGCTTCTGCTAACTCTTTTTGAGTAGTGGCTCTTTGGCTGCAAAGAACACTAATAATCCCCCACTGCTCTGGCGTAACTCCAAAAGGCTTTAATTTCTTCGTAAAATAATTCGTCATTTTCACATCAGTACGATGAACAAGATAGCCTATTAAATCATGTAAGTTCATGTATCACCTCTACAAATTAATATATAAAAGAGTATAGCATACCAGTCAATTATTCACGATGAATGTATTTGTTTTATTAATTATATGCTATGGCATATATATTATAGTAGGTCATTTTAATTGTCAAATGAATTACCTATTATTTTCTACAGTATCAGTCCAGCTTATTAAAAATAAGAAAATCCCGTATCGAATAAACATACGGGATTTTTATAAATAAGTTATTCACCTATTCAAAAGAAATTCATTCGTTACATATTACTTATTTAATTAAGAAACATTCATATACCAGCCCAAACATCTTTTCCATATCGCCCTTCATCTTGTACACGATCCAACCAATTCCTTGCTTCTTGTTCACTAACTTCATGAATTTCTTGATATGCTTGACAAAGGGTATCTTCTACGTCAGGAGCCATTTTACTTCCATCACCACATATATAAAGATGGGCTCCATTATCTAATAGCGAAATTAAATTGATTCTATCTTCTTTTATTACATGCTGTACATATGTTTTTGGATATCCTTCTAGGCGAGAAAAAGCTGTGTGTAAAGAGATTAATCCATCTCTTTCATCATTTTCTAGTTCTGTACGATAGAGATAATCCTTTTCAGGATGACGGCAACCAAAGTATAGATGTGCTTGTCCTAAGTTCATACCTTTTTGCTTTTGAACGCGACGCGCTTGTAAGAATCCACGGAATGGTGCAATTCCAGTACCCGGTCCAACCATGATAATTGGTGTTTCTGGATTTTCAGGTAATTGAAAGTTTGATTGTGGCGTTCGAATGAAACAGATAATCTCATCTTTATTATGACGCTGAGCTAAATAATTAGAAGCGACTCCTTCATATGTCCCTTCCCCACTCCATGCAGGTGCATTAACAACACCAACCGTAATGCTCAGACGATCCTGTGCAACAAGTGGAGAGCTTGAAATTGAATAGTAACGCGGTTTAAGCGCCGGAAGAAGTTCTAAAAAACGTTCAAATCGAATTTCACAAGCCTCATACTTTTCAAGAAGATCCAACATTGAAATACGTTTCTTTAATATTTGTTCATGATAAACTCCGTCTTCCAATAATGATTCCAATTCCTTTTTATGAGGAGGGCATGCTGTGAATGCCACCATTTCTCGTATTTGTGCTCGAGTAGCTGCTTCTTGAACTTCGACACTATAACTAAGAAGGTCAAATAAACTAACAGGACTGTCTAAAGGTATGTGATTTACACTGCGCCCACTTGCACTCAGTATGACTTGATCCTTCCCGTTTAATCCAAAGCGTTTTAAAACTCGGTTGACATTTTTCTGACTATTAATTGGCAGCACCCCAAGGTGGTCTCCTTCTTGATACGTAGCGCTTTCTGGCAAAGATATCTCGATATGTCGAGTGCTTCTATCACTGCTGGATGATTGGAGTTCACGATTTTCTAATACAGACGCATAAACTGCTTCATATGTTCGCGCAAGAGGAGATCCTCCAAGACGACTGACAAATTGTAAACTTAATGTACTGCGTTCTTTCTCCATGTTTTTGTTAAGTTCCAATCCAAATGCCTTCATCGCATCAGACCACATGCTTTGTTTCCATTGCTCGAGTTGTTCCTCGAAATCACCACTTGCATCCGCTTCTCCACGTGTAGAAAATCTTGTTGCTCCTTTTTGCGCCATTTGCTCATCAATGTATCTTGGAATTCGCTGATAAGTACTAGCCCAATTATGATCTCCACAACCAAAAACTGCGTATTGAACACCTTTTAGCTCGTCCGGTTTTAATTCCTCCAACCATTGCACAAACTGTCCTGCATTACTTGGCGGCTTTCCATTATAAGAAGAAGTTACAATAAGAACCGCTCCTTCTTTTGGCAGACTTCCAATTCGATCGTTAAGAGCTGCCACTTCCGTTTGAACACCTTCTAAACTAGCTGTATCTGCTAATTCTCTTGCAATACCTTCTGCTACCCCTGTATCCGAGCCGTACAGAACAAGAAGCGAAAGATTATCGGCTCCAATAATAGAAGGAGTCTTCTGAACTTGCTGCTTAATTTCACGGTTTTTCAGTTTCTCATCTGTAGGCGCAAGAACAGTAGTATGGCTAATAGTTTGATTTCGGGGTAGAATCCTAATTTTAAAATCATCAGGCTTTAGCGTTAATGTTTGTTTTACGTCCAGCTGATAGTCTTCATAATCGATGAATTCAAAATGTTGCAGCAGCATTCCCATTACGAGTGTGGCTTCATGAAGTGCAAACTGCATACCGATACATGCTCTCTGACCATTTCCAAATGGCTTATAAGCATGATGAGGAACCTTATCCAGCTCTTCAAATCGTTCAGGTTGGAATTCTTCCACATTGTCTCCCCACGCGTCTTTATCCCTATGTAACTGTGGAATAAGAACAGAAATACGATCTTCTCCTTTCTTAATTGGGTATTTCCCACCAATCACTGTATCTTCTTTTGCATAGAGACTGAATGCTGGAGCAGTAGGCCATAGACGTAACGATTCATTTAAAATCATCCGGATATACTTTAGTTTCATAACTTGTTGGTATGTTGGAGTAGGATCTGTCAAAACCCGATCTACTTCTTCATAGGCTTTTTTCAATTTATCCGGATTCTTTAATAAAAAATAAATTGCAAAAGACAACAATCCACTTGTTGTTTCATGCCCAGCTATTAAAAAAGTGATAATTTGGAAACGAATATTTTCATCATCTAATTTTTCCCCAGTTTCCGGATCCTGCACATGTAACATACGGGAAAGTAAATCATTTTCTTCCTGATTTCCATTACTTTTACGTTCAGCAATAATATTATCTACTAAAGAAAACATGGATTGAATATCATGCTGAAATTGACGTTTCGTTCTCCACATGAGTTTGTCTTCTATATCCAGTCGCTGCAATTGATGCATCGCCTCGTCTAGAGCACGGGTCATGCTAGTGATAAAAGGATGAGAGGTCTCACGATAAAAGCTATTAAATCGGTAATTAAAACCACATAGACCAATTGTATCTAATGTAAGTCGAGTCATATCCTCTGGAACATCCACGTTTTCATTTGGATTCAGTCTTGCCCATTTCTGAACGAGTTGTACAGCGATATCGACCATCATGGCATGGTAATCTTTCATTGCCCGTTGACTGAATGTAGGCATCAAAATATTATGAGCTTTTTTCCAGTTAGGCTCGTGAGTCTCGCTTGTAAATAATCCGTCTCCAGCAAAGGCACGAACCTTTGCTAAAGCACCCTCTATACTTTTATCGAACCGTGTTTCATCACATACTTCTGCTACCAGTTCATGTCCAGAAACGACAATGATCGTATCACTTAAAGTTTGAATTCGAAAAATGGGACCATACTCTTCCGCTATCTTGATAAAGGATAAGGTCGGTTTATCTTTATCGATTAATGGGAGATTACCCAGCGGTCCATATGTTTTCGGCTGAGGAATGGCAGATACTTTTTTATCCATTAAAAACACCCTTTCAAAAAAGCATGAAATAAAGTGAAACTTTAATCACTGGGGGTTTTGTTCATCCCCCAGTGATTATTAGTTGAACCAATCGGGCTTTTACGGGCAGTTGATCCCCCGCCTAACTTCTTTGCTTCCG